>JAZSKF010000230.1:0-1694 GCA_045534715.1 Clostridia bacterium
GTCTTTATCTTCTTTTGAATCAACCTTTTCACTTTTGATATACTTAAGCGTTCCGGCAAATTTGTCTGCAAGAGAATAAAGCTGGGTTGATTCATCACCCATGCCCGAAATAATAAGCGGAGTACGCGCTTCGTCAATAAGAATTGAGTCAACTTCGTCGACAATTGCATAGTGCTGCCCACGCTGAACCATAAGCTCTTTGTAGATAACCATATTGTCACGAAGATAGTCAAAACCAAGCTCGTTGTTTGTTGCATAGGTAATGTCGCAGTTATAGGCTTTTCTACGGTCGTCGTTATCCATTCCCGCAAGCACAAGCCCTACAGAGAGACCTAAGAATCTGTGGACTTTACCCATCCATTCACTGTCACGTTTTGCCAGATAGTCGTTAACGGTAACAACATGAACCCCTTTGCCTGTGAGGGCATTGAGATAGGAGGGGAGAGTTGCAACAAGAGTTTTACCTTCACCTGTTTTCATTTCTGAAATTCTTCCCTGATGAAGTATTATACCGCCAATAACCTGCACTTTAAAGGGGCGCATGCCAAGAACACGGTCACACGCCTCGCGGACAGTTGCAAAAGCTTCGGGAAGAATATCGTCAAGACTTTCTCCGGAAGACAGTCTGTTTTTAAATTCGTCAGTTTTTGCCCTGAGCTGTTCGTCAGAAAGGTTTTTATATTCTTCTTCAAGAGCGTCAACTTTATCAGCAATAGGAATTATACGTTTTAATTCTCTGCTGCTATAGGTGCCAAAAACCTTTTCAAAAAGTTTTTTCATCAGTTTTCTCCATTCTCGTTTTCAAGAGGCTTTTCTTCCGGTTTAGTTTCTTCAGAAGAGAAAAGTTTTTCAAAAGTTTCGCCGTCAAGTTTTTCAAATTCAACAAGTGCATCAGAAATTCTGAGTAATTTTTCTTTATTATCATTAAGAAGTTTTATTGTGTCATTATAACACACATCAATAATATCAGAAACTTCTTTGTCTATTACAGATGCAAGCTCTTCACTATAATTTCTTGTCTGGGTCCAGTCTTTACCGATAAATACTTCGTCATTGGACGAACCAAAAGTGATAGGACCGATTTTTTCGCTCATACCATATTTTGTAACCATTTTACGTGCTATATCAGATGCACGTTCAATATCGTTTGAAGCGCCGGTTGAAATATCGCCCAGAGTAATTTGTTCCGCAGCTCTTCCTCCAAGAAGAATACGGATAGAATCAAGCATATATTGTTTTGTAACATAATATCTGTCTTCTGTGGGAAGGTGCATTGTATATCCGCCAGCCATTCCTCTTGGGATGATAGAAACTTCATGAACAGGGTCCTGGTCAGGCAACAGTCTTGTTACAAGAGCGTGACCGGCCTCGTGAACTGCAGTAAGATTTTTTTCTTTATCGCTCATTTTACGCGATTTTTTTTCTGCGCCCATCATAACTTTCATTAGAGCAATCTGTATGTCATCGTTATCGATTGCAGTTTTGGATTTACCCGCTGCAATAAGAGCTGCTTCGTTTAAAAGGTTTTCAAGGTCTGCGCCCGTAAAACCTGCAGTAGTTTTTGCAACAACTTTCAGGTCAACGCTAGGTGCAAGTGTTTTGTTTCTTGAATGAACTTTTAGGATGTCTTCACGACCGCCAACATCAGGAGTATTAACAACAATTTGTCTGTCAAATCTGCCCGGTCTTAAAAG
>JAZSKF010000187.1:0-2059 GCA_045534715.1 Clostridia bacterium
TTACCTTTTTTTATTGACCCCACTCTGTCCGCCAAGCCGCAATACTCAGCCGGGTAGATTGTAACCGCCCGCAGCGCTTCCATTCGGCTCATACCCTCTTTTACCGCAACCGCAGCCCCCATCATCAAAAATTTACATGGCATTTCGGGATGGTCGCTTATTATCGCAGGTTTAATGCCTGCTTTTTCAAGCATACCCGCAGCTTTTTCATCCATATTCTCAAGCTCGGGTTTTGACCTGTCACTAACAATAGGACCAATTAAAAGTTTGTATCCCTGCATTTTTTCTTTTGCAAGATGTGCTTCTGTTGCATGCTCGATAGTAAAATCAATATCAAATTCTTTTGCTATTCTTATAGCCGTGAAAATATCATCAAGTCTGTGTGCATGGACTTTCATTGGAATTTCTTTTTTTATAAGCGGCAAAAGTGCTTCCAACTTTGCATCATAGTCGGGCTTGTCTTCATCGCCTGTTTCACTCTCTGTAAGAAGCCTTAAATACTCTTTAGCTTTGCAAAGTGTTTCTCTTAAAAGAGCTGCCGTTGACATCCTTGTTGTGGGCGACTGATTTTTGCTGTTATAAAGCATTTTCGGATTTTCACCAAGAGCGACTTTCATTGCAACCGGAGATTTAATTATCATATCATCAATGCAGTTTCCATACATTTTAACTGCAGAAAAACTGCCACCGATTACATTAGCACTTCCAGGTCCGATAACAGATGTTGTAATACCTGTCTTAAGCCCCTCTTCAAAGCTTTTGTCCATCGGGTTTATTGCATCAACTGCAGAAAGATGCGGTGTTATCGGGTCTGTTTCCTCATTTCCGTCAGCACCTTCTATTCCAAGGCCATCCTCCCACATCCCAATATGGCTGTGGCCGTCAACAATGCCCGGCATAACAAAAAAGCCGTTCACGTCATATATCTTTTCAAATTGGGTTTCATCATACGAAAAATCTTTCATACTGCCAACATCGGATATTTTGCCTTCTTCTATAACAATATAGCCTTTTTCGTAAAAATCTTCTTCCATCGTGCAAACGCACCCGTTTTTTATCAGTATCACTTGTGTTCCTCCAAATATTTAGAAATACTGTATGCAGCAATTGCTCCGTCAGACGCAGCAGTAACAATCTGTCTGAGTTTTTTGTCTCGGATATCACCAACCGCAAAAACTCCGCTTATTGATGTTTGCATTTCATCATCGGTGATTATATATCCTGCGTCCGTTTTGTTAAATTGGCTTGTAAGGTCTCCCCCTTCGGGAGAGGTGCCAACTGCAACAAAAACTCCATCAACCGGGATGTCAATATTTTTGCCGTCGTTATATGCTACTGTAACACCGTTTACTTTTTTGTCACCTTTAATTTCTGTAACATTGGCAGATAAAATTATTTCAATGTTTTCTATTTCTTTAACACGTTTCTGCAGTTGTCTGGAGCCTCTGAACTCATCACGTCTGTGAACAAGATATACCTTGTTGCAGTACCTGCTCAGGAAAATTGCATCTTCAAGTGCAGTATCTCCTCCACCAACAACAACAGTGGTTTTGCCTTTGTAAAAAGCTCCATCGCAAGTTGCGCAGTAGGAAACCCCCATTCCGGCAAACTCTTCTTCACCCGGAACTTTAAGCTTACGTGGTTTTGCACCCATAGCAAGAACAACTGTTTTCGCAGAATATTCACCGTTGTCTGATACAACCTTTTTAACATCAGATGAAAAATCAACGGTTTCAACACGTTCAAACAAAATTTTTGCACCAAACTTTTTTGCCTGATTTTCAAAATCCATTGCAAGTTCTGCTCCGGACAAAACATTGTTCAGTCCCGGATAGTTTTCAACTTCAAAGGTTGTTCCCATTTGTCCTCCGGGAATAAGCCCCTCAAGCACAACAACATCAAGTCCTGCTCTTGCAGCATAGGATGCTGCAGTCATGCCCCCCGGCCCCGCTCCGATTATAATAACATCATACATATTTTTTACCCCTTTTATCATCATTGTCAAATATATATAATTTTATAATATTTACAAAAAAAAATCAATTGTTTTTTTAAAATT
>JAZSKF010000185.1:0-4206 GCA_045534715.1 Clostridia bacterium
TGCCGACCATGGAAACGCAGACTGTATGGTTGACGAAGACGGCGGCCCGTTTACCGCCCACACAACAAACAAAGTTCCTTTCATTCTCATTGGTAAAGACGATGCAAAGCTTCACGAGGGAAAACTTGCAGATATTGCACCAACAATCCTTAAGCTTTTAGACATCGATCAGCCGGCTGAAATGACAGGAAAAAGTCTTATTGACTAAAATATAATTTTTTGGGAATACTCCTTTCATATGAAAGGAGTATTTTTTATGTTCAGAAGAATTAAAATAACAAATGTTTTTGCAAGACAGATACTTGATTCCCGGGGAATTCCGACTGTTGAAGCAGATGTTTGCACAGAAACGGGCGCAGTTGGCAGAGCATCTGTCCCTTCAGGTGCTTCCACCGGTGCTTTTGAAGCAGTTGAACTTCGTGATAATGGAAATGCCTTTCTAGGCAAAGGCGTTAAAAAAGCGGTAGACAATATCAATATGATTATAGCAAAAAACATCGTTGGAATGAATGTGCTTGACCAAAGTCTTATTGACAGCAAAATGATTTCGCTTGACGGAACGGAAAATAAATCAAACTTAGGTGCAAATGCCATTTTAGCAGTTTCTCTTGCCTGCGCAAGGGCTGCAGCTCTCTCGCTCGGGACAAGTCTTTACAACTATATTGGCGGAATAAATGCACATATTCTACCTGTTCCAATGATGAATATTTTAAATGGCGGCAAACATTCTGACAACAATTTAAGCATTCAGGAATTTATGATTGTTCCCTCTGCTTCTCACAATTTTTCTTCTTGCCTGAGATGCTGTTCAGAGATTTTTCACAGTCTTAAAACAGTTTTAAAGAAAAAGGGGCTTTCTACTGCCGTTGGTGACGAAGGTGGGTTTGCTCCAAATCTTTCATCGGACGAAGAAGCCATTGAACTTATTGCCGAAGCCACCGAAAAAGCAAAATATGTATGGGGAAAAGACATAAAAATTGCCCTTGATGTTGCATCAACCGAGATGTTTGAGGAAGCAAAAACAAGCGGAAAAGATGGATATTTGTTCTGGAAAAGCGGCGAATTTAAAACACGTGAGCAAATGATAGAATATTTATCTTCTTTGTGCGAAAAACATCCCGTCATTTCAATTGAAGACGGTCTTGCCGAAGAAGACTGGGACGGTTGGAAAGTTTTAACCGAGCGACTTGGCAAAAAAATTCAGCTTGTTGGAGACGACCTTTTTGTTACAAATTCTAAAAGACTTAAAACCGGAATTGATTTATCATGCGGAAATGCGATTTTAGTTAAAGTAAACCAAATAGGCACACTGACTGAAACGTTTGATGCTGTCGACCTGGCACACAAAAACAAATATAAGAGTATAATCTCTCATAGAAGCGGTGAAACAGAAGACACAACCATTGCAGACATTGCCGTTGCTTTAGGATCGGGACAGATAAAAACAGGTGCTCCCTCCCGTAGTGAAAGATGTGCCAAATACAACAGACTTTTAAGAATAGAAGAAGAACTCGGCGAGAAAGCAAAGTTTTATTCAATATAAAAAAGGTGTAAAAATTTTTACACCTTTTTTTAGCTTTCGTACGGCGACTGACCGTGTCTGATAAAATATCCTTTGTTATGGTCACAAACAGGACAAATTTCAGGAGCGCCTTTTGTTTCCGAAATATGACCGCAGTTAAGACAAATCCATTTTGTTTTTGTTTCGTCAAGAAACAGTTTGTCATTTTCAAGCAGCGTCAAAAACTTTTTAAATCTTTCAGCATGTGTTTTTTCTATTTCTGCAATCATTTCAAATTTAATTGCAATGTTTTCAAACCCTTCATCTCTTGCAGTGTTTGCAAAAGATTTATAAACATCTTCATATTCTTCCATTTCGTTGTGTACCGCACTTTTTAAAAGTCCTGCAACATTGTTGTCAATATCCACGGGATATGTGCCGTCAATTTCAATTGTTTCGCCTGCACACTCACTTAACAGATTATAGAATACTTCGGCATGTTCTTTTTCCTGACCTGCAGTATAATTAAACACACTTTCAATTACATACAGGTTGTTTTTCTTTGCAACAGATGCGGCAAAAGTATAACGATTTCTCGCCTGGGATTCGCCGGCAAATGCACGCATCAGATTTTCTTTTGTTTTACTTTCTTTAAAATTCATATTATCTCCTCCTTTTAAATATTTTTTCTCACGTGAAAAATATTATACATACGTTGACTATTTGTTGACAAAAATATTCTTATATAGTATAATTTTTACAGTAAAATTCTATTGAAAGGAAGACCGGTTTTGAGAGAACTGTGGACTCTGTTTTTCACTTTTGCAAAAATTGGAGCAATAACTTTTGGCGGTGGAATTGCCATGCTTCCCATTTTGAAGCAAGAGCTTGTCGATAAAAAAATTTGGGTTGAAGAAGACGAACTTTTAGACTATTATGCCATTGGTCAGTGTACTCCGGGAATAATCGCCGTAAATACTGCAACCTTTATAGGACACAAGCGCAAAGGTGTTCTTGGCGGAATTATTGCAACACTTGGAATTATTTTTGTGCCTATAATCATCATTTCAATTCTTGCACTCTTTATTAAGAATTTTTCTCAGTATGAAGTGGTCGGTCATGCACTTAGCGGCATAAGAGTTGTTGTTTCCGTTTTTATTTTTAACGCTGTTTACACAATGGCAAAAAAAGTACTTTCGGACAAATTCACAATATCACTTGCCATTGTTTCATTTGTGCTTTCCTTTATACTTTCTGTTTCGCCAATCATTCTGGTTATACTTTCAACCTGTACTGGACTGCTTTATAAGAAAGAGAGGAAAAACTTATGATATATTTAACTCTTTTTCTTGAATATTTTAAGATAGGCCTGTTTGCCGTCGGCGGCGGACTTGCAACAATTCCATTTTTATACGAACTAACCGAAAAATACACATGGTTTACAAAAGAAATTCTGGGAGATATGATAGCGGTTGCCGAAGCAACGCCCGGTCCTATTGGCGTTAATATGGCAACATATGCCGGAATTAACGCAACCGGAATTTTGGGTGGAATTACTGCGACAATGGGGCTTATTTGCCCATCAATAATAATTATTTTGATTGTAGCGGGCGTGTTTGCAAAATTCAAAGAAAACACACTTGTAAAAAATGCGTTCTACTCTATTCGCCCTGTTGTTCTTGGTATGATTTCATCTGCCGGCCTGGGAATATTCTTAATTGCACTGTTTGGTAGCGATTCAATCGGAGATTTAAGTTTATTCAGTTTAAACGTCAAAGCATCTTTTTTCTTTGTTATTATGCTTATTCTTACCAACAAAATAAAACTACACCCCATTTTCTATATTGCCCTGGGCGGACTTGTTGGTGCACTGTTTTCTTTTTAAAAATGATATAAAAAAGCTGAGCAATTTGCTCAGCTTTTATTTTTTTATTAAAGAGTATTATCACTGCCAAGAACGTCAACAATTTTGTGTTTAACCATTTCTTTTATGCTTGTTCTTGCAACCGCGAGATACTGACGCGGGTCAAAATGATCAGGATGCTCGTGCAGATATTTTCTTACTGTACCTGTCATTGCAAGTCTGATGTCAGAGTCAATGTTGATTTTACATACAGCCATTTTTGCTGCCTGACGAAGCATTGCTTCAGGAACCCCCTGTGCACCGGGCATATTTCCGCCATAAGTGTTGATCATTTCAACATATTCCTGGGAAACAGAAGATGCACCATGAAGTACTATCGGAAACTGAGGAAGTCTTTTGCCAACCTCTTCTAAAATGTCAAATCTGAGTTTTGCTTCGCCTGTGAATTTGAAAGCGCCGTGGCTTGTTCCTATAGCAATAGCAAGCGAGTCAACACCTGTTCTTTTAACAAATTCTTCAACTTCTTCCGGTTTTGTGTAGGAAGAATCTTCAGGTTTAACATTCACATCGTCCTCAACGCCTGCAAGTTTGCCAAGTTCGCCTTCAACAACAACACCGTGAGCATGTGCATAGTCAACAACTTTTTTTGTAAGTTCAATATTTTCTTCAAAAGAATATTTTGAACCGTCTATCATAACAGAGGTAAAACCGCCGTCGATACATGATTTACAAATTTCAAAGCTGTCACCGTGGAGAACGTGGGTTGGTGTGCGTAAGCCTGTTGATTCAACTGCAGCTCCTTGAAGCTTCATAAGATACGCGGCCTGCGCCGAATTTCTTG
>JAZSKF010000043.1:0-2650 GCA_045534715.1 Clostridia bacterium
AGAGATATCATTGTTCCAGTATTTTCTATTTCAAGAGTTTTCTCTGACATGCGTTTCCTCCTCGATGGGTTGTTTTTCTGCGATTTGCATATTGCACAGTGCTTCAATCCGCACTCGCACAACGTCTTTTTCAATGTTTTCATGAAAAAAATATCTTTCTTTGATTGTACCACCATTGACCTCTTTTTGCAATAGATTTTCCAAATATTTTTCCGCATCGGAAATAACATTTGCTCTCTCCAGCGGCAACCTTTTTGTTATGGTTTCCATGCAAATATTTTTTATAATCGAAACGGGAAAATAAATATCTCCAATCTTTAACGGCACAAGAACCTGCTGCTTTTCAAACTGCTTGAAATTATTAGTTCCGCCGGGTAATTTAAACTGAGTTTTTCCAAAACACAAAACATAATTTGTTTTTTGTCTACCTGTTGGAACTGCTTTCTCCTCATATAAAAGATAGTCTCCGCTTTCGCTGAAAAAAACATCCGCCATAACCGTGCCGCTACTGTGAACACCTCTTGCACCAACAACTTTACTGTCTAAAATCCCACCGGCAAGAAGCTGTCCTTTCGAGACCCACGCGCCTGCTGTTGTCATTGCTCTTCCCTCTGTTATCATAGCAAGAGTAACTTTCCCACTATGTGTAGCTACAAGATTACACGGCTCGTTTATATTTACTCTTTCCGGAATTTTCACACGCTTTCTGTAATCAACAAAAATTTTTGTTCCTCTTTTTTCGGTCCAAATCCATTCAATTTCAGGATTTATATTCATCATAAGTGCTTGAATTTTTTTAGAATCAATCTGTTTAATTTCAACTCCGATATCGAGTCCCGCTTTTTTCAGTTCTTCTCTCAGCTGAAGTTCAGGAATGTTTCCATCTGCAATTTCTATGTACCAAACTCTCGATGTCATCCACATAAAAAGAACAGCAGCGATAAAAAAACCTATTATGAGTCCACTTCTTGCAAAAAGTTTTTTTATAAAAACCGGAGCGCCTTTTTTCTCCACAACCTCATAACTTACGTCTGTTATTCCTGCAATATCCGAAATAAGCTTAAATCCCGCAAGGCTTATACAGGAATGGGCTGTGAACGGTCCGTTTTTTTTAATTTTCCAAAGGTAAATATTTTGTTTTGTGCAAAGATTTATAAAACGTTCTATGTGTTTTCCTGTTATTTTAATTCTGACATATCCTTTAAAAAAATTGATTATATTCAGTATAAACACATCTGTCCCCCCCATTAGAAAATATATTTTACACCATTTATTACACCTTTTATTGAAATATATTCTTCTGTTATTCCTGCAATCTCCAGCTTCTCCCCTGAAATTTCCATAATAAATTGGGTTGTGTTTAATTTAATAATGTTTTCCGAATAATCTATTATTCCTTTATAGCCTTCTACTGTCGCTTCATGAATTCCCGTTATATTAAGAGACGTTATTATCCCACTTTTATCTTTTGGAATTTCAAATAGTTCCAGCATTTTTTCAGAAACCTTTTTTTCGGGCGAAGCATTTTTTTCTTTTTTCAAACCATTCACTCCTTAAAAATATTTTTATGCCATATATGTTATTTTAATGATTAAATAACATATACATTAAGGGGTGATTGTATTGAAATATTCTAAGATTCTTTTCATTTTGTCAGCTACATACACAGTCTTGCTACTGCTATTTTCAAATGAAGTAATTTTAGCAGCAAGGGACGCGCTTTCTTTATGTTATATCTCTTTAATTCCATCGCTGTTTCCTTTTTTTGTCTGCAGCAAGCTGCTGATAGAAACGGGTGGAGCAAATATCTTTTCCAAACTTTTTTCAAAAATTATAAAACCTCTTTTCGGTCTCAGCGGCGAAAGCTGTGTTGCAATGATTGTGGGGCTTATAAGCGGTTATCCCATTGGTGCCAAAACTGCAACCGACCTTTTTTTATCAGGTCATATAACCAAAACGGAAGCCGAAAAACTGCTCGCTTTTTGCAATAATTGCGGGCCAATGTTTATAATCGGCTCGCTTGGCACAACTATGTTATCAAGTTTTAAAGATGGTTTGTTTTTATATTTATCACATATAATTTCTTCTTTCTGTGTTGCCTTGTCTATGAGAAACATACAAAGCAGCAGAAGCTCTACAAAAAAGACAGGAAACAGTTCCAACCTTTCTTTTGGAGAGATTTTTTCTGATGCCATTTCTTCTTCAGTATTATCAATGCTTAAAATATGCGGGTTTGTGCTTATTTTTGCCATTCTGATGAGTTTTATCGACCTTTTGGGCATTATAAAAGCAATTTCCTCTCTCGGCTTTGATTATACTCTTATAAAAACGATTATTTATGGTTTTTTTGAATGTGCAGGTGGTTGCGCCGTTGCATCGGGTTTGAAGGTGGACAAAATGTTTATGTATATGTTAATTTCCTCAATTCTTTCATGGTCAGGAACAAGTGTTCATCTTCAGGTGCTCGGAATAATAAAAAAAGCGAAACTATCGCCAAAGCTTTACTTTAAAGGAAAAGCTTTAATGGCAATAGTCTCGCCTGTTGTAACATATATAGTTTTTAATTTTAAAAAGATATCACAGATAATTATTAACTATCCGTTTATATTTATATCAATTATTTTTTTAATTATTTGTTTTTCTTATACTC
>JAZSKF010000155.1:0-4320 GCA_045534715.1 Clostridia bacterium
GATGGACCGTGTCCTGTACTTGACATATTTCCGCATCCGACGGTGCAAATCTTGAACATGTTTTTTACCTCTTATTTTTCTATAATGTATTTAACTTCAAATGAATGTGATTTTGATTTTTTGGTCTTGTAATATATGTGATACTGAGGCTGTGTTTCAACGTGAAATTCTTCGGGCTGTCCGTCGTTTACATCAACGTCAAACCTGTCGGAAATTTCAAAAAGCGAAAGATGCTCATCGGGAATAATACTCATTTTCACGCCTTTTCTTTCAACCTTTACACTGTTTCCGTTTGCAACAGGCTGTGAAAGAGTGTGCAGACAATAAGTGACTTCAACTTCGTTTTGAGCTTCAATTTCATCATTGACGGTAAGATACCCGTCAGATAACCTCAGAGTTCTGTGCCATTTATCAATGTTCGGATAAGCACTTGATAAGTCCATAACGCAAGCCTTGTTTTCTTTGTCAACCTCTATAAATCTGCCGACAGCATCGAGGGGCGGCACTTTTTCCTGTCCCATGCCGTCAACGAGAATGGTATTGTGTGCCTTGGTTGATTTGGTCCACTGCATATGGTGATTTGTGCCGTAGCCTATGCCGTAATAGCCTGACGGTGATATAAGCGACACACCACTGCAGAATAAGGCAAATGAGCCTTGATCCTTGTGCCTGTGGCTGTCATGGGAAAAACGTGAAGACCTTGCCATAACGCATATGTCGTTGTCACTTTCAAGGTCTGTATGCATCGCAATAAAACCGCTGTCGGGAAAGAATGCAACATTTTCAGACTCCGTTGCAAGAGTTTGTTCTTCCACCTTGAGAGCCGGCAGAAACAGATCAAGAAGATGCAGATAATAAATGTCCCATTTTGAGTATTCCTTGCATCTCTTTTTTGCTAAGGATGGACCGAATTTGTCTGCATATACGGTGAAGGGATTCTGTGCAAAGAATCCCGGCCACTCTTTGGATAAGGGTGTTTCCCAATATCCGTCGCAGAAAGGAAAGTTTTCATATCTGCGGTCGCAGAAGTGAATAAGGAAATTTGTGTATCTGTGATAAAAGGGTCTGTTAAAGAGGCTTTTTCCGGAATACCTTTCAACAGCCGAAAAGAAGGGGAGAAACCACTTGCAATAGCTTGTGGCATAGAATATGCCCTCAGCCCATGAGCCGTCGTTTCCGCCGTAATAGGGAAAGATTCCGCAGTAGATGTCAAGGGCGTAGTCGAGCCATCTTTTCAAGGTTTCATCGGGAACAACACCCGTACCCTTAAGTACAAGCGCCGCACCTCCGAGATAGGCAGGAACTCTGCCTGCATGGGAGTTTGATGGATTTTGTTCGTAATTTATATTTTTAAGCTTGTTTTCACACTGAGAAGCATAAACGGCAATTACCGTTGCAACATAAGTCTTCAGCCTTTCCGAAAGCAAAGGATACAGCATATCAAAAGCAGGCGGCAGACATCTTATGTTGCTGATGCCCGTTTCATCGTCCCACCATCCGTCGACAGAACATGGACCGTAGGGATTCCATTCCCATATTTTAAGTAAAAGCTCGACGCCCTTTTTGCCTGCCTTTTCGTCACCCGTCAGTGCATATAAAAGTGCACAGGCAATCAAGTCTCTGTCACAGTATAGCCTGTGTTCTGAAAAGTATAACTTAAACTCATAAGAATATGGTCTGTGGTGATAAGTCGGCATTTGCGGAAGCGGTCGGGGAATTGCAATTTCAACATTTCTTCTGATGGCTTCCAGCGCATCTGTCCTTTCGTTTAAAAGGGCAGGAATATCGTGCTTTGAAAAAATGTAAGACGGTCTTTCGTATGGATATGCATCAAAAACCTCGTCAGCCGTCGGTCTTTCAAAATGAATGGCATTTTGCGCTACCGAAAAGTACATTTTTTCACGCAAAAGTCCCGTGTCCGTTTCAACCGTCCATGAATACTCTTTTGCAGAAAGAAGCTTTGACGGATTTGAATAGCAATGCTCGGTTTCTATCTTTTCAAAAACCTCATCGCCGTCAAAAATAGTCAATGTGTAGAGCTTTGCATCATCAACGGGAATCCATATGAAGGTCGGAGGATTCTCATAAACCACTTCACCCTCGGACGGAAATTG
This sequence comes from Clostridia bacterium, assembly GCA_045534715.1. Lineage (GTDB taxonomy): Bacteria > Bacillota > Clostridia > RUG12999 > RUG12999 > RGIG7450. The sequence continues at coordinate 2,115 of JAZSKF010000155.1, forward strand.
AAAGTTCTGAGTAAAAGCCGTTCTTTGTGTCGGAAACTCATTTTTCATAGACGTATTCACCCGTTTCTCTGTCGATGTGCCCTATTTTCTTTGCGGGAACACCTGCCATAATTGCGTAGTCCTCGGTGTCCTTTGTGACAACAGCACCGGCACATATAAGATTGCATTTACCAACCTTTACACCTGCGGACACTACAACATTTGCACAAAGCCAGCTTCCTTCGCCGATTACTATGCTGTTGTCGTAGTCACCTTCGGTTCTGTCGGAGAACCAACCTTTTTCTGCGTTGAATTTGTGGTTGCCTGCAGGCAGTGAACAGCAGGGACCTATAAGTACATGGTCGCCGATTGTAACCTTACCGCTGATATAGGTATAAAGACTTATTCTAACACCTTTTCCGAAGCTTTGATAAGGGTTCTTGTGAATAATGACACCGGGAGCAATAGAAAGCCCCTCTGAGTCATAACCGAGAGCCCTTGCTCTTGCAAAGCCGTATTCGGCACTGTCTGTTTCGTGCATGAATTTGCAGAACTTTTCAAATTCTTCATTTGTGAAATCATCACCGATTAAATCTTTGTAATCCGCCATTGTGTACATCACTCACTTTCTATTCCTATTTTACAGCAAAACATATGATTTTTCAATACTAACATTCGCTCATTTGATGTGAATTTTCGCTCATAATAAAAAATCCGGCCATATAAAATGACCGGAATACTATTTGTCTGTATATTGTATCAGTACTCAGCGTTGCCTACAGTTCTTGGGAAGGGAAGTACGTCTCTGATGTTGGAAACACCTGTAACGTACATAAGAATTCTTTCAAAGCCGAGACCGTAGCCTGCGTGCTTTGTGCCGCCGAACTTTCTGAGGTTGAGATACCACCAGTAGTCTTCTTCGGAAAGGTTTAATTCCTTCATTCTTGCTGTGAGAACGTCAAGTCTTTCTTCTCTTTGGCTGCCGCCAACAATTTCGCCAACACCTGGAACAAGCAAGTCGCAAGCTGCAACTGTTTTATTGTCATCGTTAAGTCTCATATAGAAAGCTTTAAAGTCTTTAGGGTAGTCAGTAACAAAAACTGGTTTTTTATAAACTTGTTCTGTTAAATATCTTTCGTGTTCGCTTTGAAGGTCGGTACCCCATTCGACTTTATATTCAAATTTGTCATTGTGTTTTTTAAGCATTTCAACAGCTTCAGTATAGGTTACTCTTGCAAAATCACTGTTTAAAACAAGAGTTAATCTTTCAATTAAAGTTTTGTCTACAAAATTATTAAAGAATTCAAGTTCTGGTTTGCAATTGTCAAAAACATATTGAATTAAGTATTTAACCATCTCTTCAATAAGCCCCATATTTGCCTTTAAATCGTAGAAAGCCATTTCAGGTTCTACCATCCAAAACTCGCTAGCATGCCTTGCTGTGTTGCTGTTTTCTGACCTAAATGTTGGTCCAAAAGTATATACTCTTGATAAAGCCAAAGCAAATGCTTCGCCCTCAAGTTGACCTGTTGGTGTTAAGAAAACATTTTTACCAAAAAAGTCGTTTTCTGGGGTAGCTTTTTTCATATGTTCTTTGTCATAAAAATTGTGAGTTGTTACTCTAAAAACAGCATTGAAAAGGTTTGTTCTTGGTCTTAAATAAGCAACTTCTCTTAAAAACTCTAAACTATGACCTTTCTTTTGCAAAGGATATTCGGTTGTAGTAGGGCAGATGATTTCAACGTTTGTTGCTTTAATTTCAAATGGTTGTTTGTTTTCAGGTGTTGCAACTAATGTGCCTTCGCACATAATGCTGCTGCCTGCATTTAACTTTGCAACTTCTTGATAGTTTTTGCATTCTTCAGGTGTAAAAACAATTTGAACACCTTTAAATGAAGTTCCATCGTTTAAATCAATAAAACCAAAGTTTTTGCTATCTCTAACAGATCTAACCCAACCGCCAACTTTTACAACTTGTTTATCAAGTTCTTGATATTTGAAATGAAGTTCTTTTATATCGCTTTGTTTCATAATTTTTTTAAAATCTCCTAATACAAATTCGTATGTTATTATAGCACTTGTAAAAAAAAATAAAAAGAGAAATTTTTTAAAAATAACAAAATCTCTCTTTTTTTATTGTTCTAAATCACTTTCTGTAACTATATTTTGGCCCAATTGCATATTATAAGTAGCAATAGGGGTAAAACTTTTAAACCATTCTGGATTA
>JAZSKF010000194.1:0-3899 GCA_045534715.1 Clostridia bacterium
TTTATTGCCGGACAGATTATACAATGCTATTATGGCGACTACGCCAACCGGCATAAAATATGTTATATATGTATTTTGCATACGGAATTCTGTCGCAAGCTCAAGGCATTTATGAAATCCGGCACCCACAAGTCCGCCTGCTATGCCCACAAAAGTCGCAATAAACAGCCACTTAAGGAGCATTTTTACGTATTTGTAAATTTCGTTTAATATACTCATAATTATAAACCTTACTGTATTTATACTTCAGTTACATATTTCACCAAATCGACAATTTGGGAAGGATCACTGAAATCGCCATCTGCATCACAAAGCTCGACCAGAAGTTTTTCCATCTCTGTAGGCTCTTTTTTTGCCTTCATTATTTTCTTTAACGTTTTCAGCGCAGTTTTGTGCACAGTACTAAGTTCATCAATAACCATTTTCCCTGTAAAATTAAAAATCTTTATGCACTTTGGCAATCCGTTTTTAAAATTCTTTTCTATAACAATTTTATCATAGTAATCGCGGCAGTCAAGCGGTGTAATTCCTGTTGTATACACAGCAATTTTCTTGTTTTTTAATCTGTCAATATTTTTTGTAATGAGGGTAAGACCATTTATAATTTCTGCATAAAGTCCCCCGCCGTATATTATGGTATCATACTTTTCAAGCGTGTCAATTGTAATTTCTTTAGCATCTGCAACTCTGCAACGGAGCTTTTCTCCAATCCAATCCGCATAATTTTTAGTAGAACCATACTTTGTTTTGTAAACAACTACAGTCTCCATATTATAACCTCATATATATTGATAACTATAACTTATTCTTCCACATCAAAAATTATAAGCTTTTCAAGTTTTTCTTCCAGACTTTTAAGTAAAGCCGAATTTTCCGGTTTGAGATTATTGTCTTTCACCATTTGTCGAACATTGTTCTCCACATTTATCAATTCTTCTTCCAGATGCTTTGCCGGCATCCTGAGTGCACCGCTTCCAAAGATAATCAGTTGTTCCAGCGCATCGGAAGTTGCCACTGTAACATGATAATTTTCCGTTAGCTCCTTAGCCGTTTTTTCAATATAAGCGTCTGCAGTCTGTGATTCCTTGGTGTAGACAACGCTAATTCCATTTTCGCGCTCCACTTCACCGAGGTTTCCTTTTACCTTGTAAGCATCAAAAACCAATATGATTTCCTCATCTTTAAAAACATTGTACACAGAAAGCCGGTCAATAAGTGCTTGTCTTGCGCTTTCCAGACTGTCTGTGGCAATCTTTTTTAGACTATCCCACGCGAAAATCATATTATATCCGTCTATCAGCAGATAGCTTTTATCATATTTTTTTGTGCTACGCCCCGGTTTTCTGTCCGGTTGATGCTCCTTTGGAGTGTGCATAGCACGGCCGGGCAGCTTTGTTTTTATCTTTCCATAAGTTCGTTCAAAAATCTGCATCAGTTCTTCATCGTCTGCAAAAGAAACTTCCTGACGAACAGTTTTTGTCTTTTCTGTAGCTTTCTCAGGTTTCAACACGCTTTCGAGATGCATATATTCCGGAACTTGGTTCCATTTAACCAGAAAACCTGCCCCGTGAGAACAGAAAACAGAGTCAGCAGTGTTTTCAACATCATTTTCAGGAGAATAGCCGACAGATGCTATTACCTCATCCGCATTTCTGCAAGGTCCGTACCCGCCAAACTGACAGGAAATACGACCTGCTCCGCGGGTGAATGCCGTAATTTGCCGCTGATAGCTGCGAATCTCTGCAGCCGGAGCTTTTCCGTTTATTTTTGTTGTTTCACCATCAGGATTAACAGTAAACTCTGCACCCATAAGGTTAAGGTCTGTCATAACTTTTCCCACATTTTCCGCAGGAACTTCTATAACAAAATCAAAATATGGTTCAAGCAAAAGGGATTTTGCCTGCATAAGTCCTTGCCTTACAGCTCTGTAGGTTGCCTGACGGAAATCGCCGCCCTCGGTATGCTTTAAATGTGCCGCACCTGACTTTAATGTTATTTTAATGTCTGTTATAGGCGAACCGGTTAGCGTGCCGATATGCTGTTTTTCAGACAAATGACCCATAACAAGCCGCTGCCAGTTTTTGTCCAGAACACTTTCCGGGCAATCCATATCAAGCTGCACGCCGCTGCCTCTCGGCAAAGGAGATAATACCAGATGCACCTCTGCATAGTGACGCAACGGTTCAAAATGTCCGACACCCTCCACCACATTTTCAATGGTTTCTTTGTATAAAATGTTGCCCTCTTCAAAAGACACATCCATGTCAAACCGCGATTTCATAAGCTGTTTTAAAATTTCAAGCTGAATTTCACCCATAATCCGTAACTGAATTTCTTTCAGCGCGCTGTTCCATGTAACCTTAAGTTGAGTTTCTTCCTGTTCAAGCTCGCGGAATTTTTCAAGTGCAACCGATGGATTTACATCTGCTGGCAAAATGACACGGTAGGTAAAAACAGGTTCTGCCGTCAGAGGTAAATCATTTTCTTCAGTTCCAAGTCCCTGCCCAGCAGTTGTTTGTTTTAAACCTGTTACGGCACAGACACATCCGGAAAACGCCTCGTCTGTTGTTTGATATTTTTCTCCCGAATAAATGCGGATTTCATTCACTTTTTCCTCAGAATCGTCGCCCGTTCTGACAGTGCTTCTCACTTTAAGACTACCACCGGTAATCTTCATATATGTCAACCGGTTTCCTTTGTCATCCTGACCGATTTTAAACACCTTTGCTCCAAAAGAATCGGTTGTTTCAGGAGATAAAGTTAATCTGTCAAAGGCTTTCAGGAAAAAATCAACACCCTGCATTTTAAGTGCTGACCCTGAAAAGCAAGGAAAAATCCGACGTTTTGCAACCAACTCTGCAACGGTTTTTTCAGAAAGTGTTCCCGCCAGCACCCGTTCCATCAACACTTCGTCACAAAGAGCAAGACTTTCGCAAATACTTTCTTCATCTTCCGTGAAATCCACAAACCCGTCACCGAATTCGCTGATAAGCTCTTTTATTACTTTTGTCTTGTCAACGCCCGCCAAATCAGTTTTGTTTATAAACACAAACCGTGGAATTCTGTGTTTTTCCAAAAGTTTCCACAAAGTCTTTGTATGGCTCTGTATGCCGTCTGTACCGTTTATAACCAGAACAGCATAATCCAGAACAGACAGGGTTCGTTCTGTTTCTGCGGAAAAATCCTCGAGTCCCGGTGTATCTAACAGTGTGATTACAGTATCTCCAAGCCCGATAATTGCCTGTTTTGAAAAAATGGTAATTCCTCTTTTGCGCTCAATTTCGTTAATGTCTAAAAATGCGTCACGGGTATCCACACGTCCAAGCTTGCGGATTTCCCCGGCAGAATATAACAGCCCTTCAGAAAGGGTTGTTTTGCCGGCATCAACATGCGCCAGAATACCAAGAGCTATCCGTTTGGATTCTCTTTCCACTTTTATCACCCCGTTTCCACTATAGTGAGATATGTATTGATTTACAAAGACTGTTATTTAACCCGAAAATCAACTGCTTTGCTTAATGATTTCCAAGTTCCTTCCAACATTTCGTCTGTATGTTTTTGTGGTATACTAAAAACCGCTTTTCCTAAATCATCCAGTTTATCATAAAGTTCTTTATTCATATCAATTTCATAATACGCATCACATCCAGAGGCTTGGTCGAGCAGCATTATGATATCATTAAATTTATTGTGTTTCAAATATGAGTTGTACGGATAAAGTTCAACTAAACGATAGCCATATTTTGTATTTTCAGTATCATATTTATGTATTGCACTTTCTTCCGCCTGTATGCTTCTGTTAAGCATACCAATTATTAAGTTTCCGTAATCGCTCATAAATGCAGTATCTATTTCTGCTTGAATATTATCATCCTTCAAACAATCTGCACAAATTATAC
>JAZSKF010000119.1:0-4052 GCA_045534715.1 Clostridia bacterium
AACCATGCCGAACATAAGCTCACGCTTGATGAAATAGCTGAAGCAATTAAAAGAGCAGACGAAATCGGTCTTGCCACAATGGTATGTGCAGACAGCGTTGAAGAAGTAAAAGCAATTGCAAAGCTTGGCCCCAACATTTTAGTTGCAGAGCCAACCGAGCTTATCGGCACAGGAAGACCGGCAGACAAAGAATATGTTGATGAAGTTATCAAATGCATAAAAGACATAAATCCGGATATTAAACCATTCCCGTCGGCAGGAATAAGCAAAGGGGAAGACTGTTATAACATCATAAAAGCCGGCTCATCGGCTTCGGGTTGTTCAAGTGCTATTGCAAAAGCAGAAAACCCGCTTGCTCTTGCAGAAGAAATGATAGCCGCTGTCAGAAAAGCATGGGATGAACTTCACAAATAATAGGAGATTACATATGAAAAAAGAGTCGTTAATTCAGGCGAAAGAGGCCTACAAAATTGAAGCCGAATGCATTGAAAAAATGCTCGACTATTTTGATGAAGAAGCTTTTTCTAAAGCAGTTGAACTTTTAAAAAATGCAGAAAGAATTGGTGCTTCGGGTAGTGGTCACAGCGGCATAATCTGTCAGCATTTCTGCCATCTCATGTGTTGTATAGAACGTCCCGCAAGATTTATTTCCCCGGCAGAAGCAATACACGGCGCAACAGGATATCTGCAGGAAAATGATGTTATGGTTTTTGCATCCCGTGGAGGAAAAACAAAAGAACTGCTTCCAATAGTGGACATTTGTAAAGCCAAAGGCGTTAAAATCATCACTGTTACAGAAAATTTGGAATCTCCGCTTGCTCTTCAGGCAGATGTGGTTTTGAAACAGTATGTTAACAGAGAAACAGACAAATATAATTCCCAGGGAACAACTTCAACAACTGCACTTTGTATGATTTTTCATGCATTGCAGACAGCGCTTATAGAAGAAACAGACTATAAAAACGAACAGTTTGCCCTCATTCATCCGGGCGGGGCTGTGGGCGAAAGATTAAACAAATAATATACAAAAAGATTGCACAACTGTCAATGTAGTGCAATCTTTTTATGTTTATTGACATAGAGAAAAATATTATTTATAATAATATATAGATTTGTCGGTAAAGGAGATGAGAAGATGGCGTATGTTTTTGATTGTATAGTAGTTGGCGGAGGCCCCGCCGGAATGATGGCGGCAGGAATGTGCGCACAAAGAGGATTTGATGTTCTCATAATAGAGAAAAACAAATCGCTCGGCAAAAAGCTCAGGATTACCGGCAAGGGCAGATGTAATGTGACAAACGATACCGACCCGGCAGGTGTTCTTGACAATATTATCAGCGGCAAAAAATTTCTTATGAGTGCGATAAACCGGTTTTCCCCAAAAGACACCATGAATTTCTTTGAAGAGCTGGGAGTGCCTCTTAAAACCGAAAGAGGTGGCAGGGTTTTTCCACAGTCGGACAATGCGCTGGATATTGTAGATGCCATGAGAAAATATTTGTCACATTCGGGCGTAAAACTTTTGTGTGATACGGTGAAAGACATTGTTGTGTCAGATGGCGAGATCAATGGTGTTGTGACAGAGGGCGGCAGAAAATTTGCCTCAAAAACGGTTATAGTTGCTACCGGAGGAAAAAGCTATTCTGTCACCGGCTCAACAGGCGACGGCTACAGATTTGCGAAAAAAGCAGGGCATAATATAACCGACATAAAACCTGCGCTTGTCCCTGTTAACACAGAAGAAAAATGGGTACGGGAAATGCAGGGTCTTTCGCTCAAAAATGTTAAGCTGAGTGTTTACGACGGTGAAAAATGTGTTTTTTCTGATATGGGAGAAATGCTCTTCACTCATTTTGGAGTAAGCGGGCCGCTTGTACTCAGTGCGAGCTGCCAGATGAAAGACATTTCAGATAAAAAATATTTGATGTCGGTGGATTTTAAACCGGCATTGGACGAGAAAACTCTTGATGCCCGGATTCTGCGTGATTTTAATGAGAAGAGCAACAAAGATTTTATAAACTGTCTTTCAGGAATTCTACCTTCTGCTGCGATTCCCGTTTTTGTAAAACTTTCGGGGATAGACCCTCGCAAAAAAGTGAATCTGGTTACAAGGGAAGAAAGAAAAAAACTTCTTTCTCTGCTTAAAGGGCTTGAATTCCATGCGGAATCTTTCCGCTCAATAAACGAGGCAATTGTTACGGCAGGTGGTGTTGATACAAAAGAGATAAACCCTGCCACAATGGAATCAAAACTTGTCCGTGGACTTTACTTTGCGGGCGAAGTTATGGATGTTCACGGCTACACAGGCGGGTTTAATCTGCAGATTGCCTTTGCAAGCGGAGCAGCGGCAGGGAAAAGTGTACTTAAAAATGAAAAATAGTGTTGTCTTTTGGGGCAAATTATAGTATAATAACAGTGACTTTATTTTTGGAGGAGAAAGATATGGCCTACTACAGTATAGCAATTGACGGTCCCGGCGGAGCAGGGAAAAGTACCGTTGCAAAAATTGTTGCTAAAAAAATGGGATGTATTTATATTGATACAGGAGCAATGTACAGAGCTGTAGGGCTTTTTGCAGTGAGAAAAGGAATCTCCACAGAAGATGATGCTGCACTTTCTGAAATTCTTGATGAAATTGTGATAAACATAGAAATTATAGACGGAACGCAACACATTTTCCTGTGCGGAGAAGATGTTTCGGATAAAATAAGAACACCGGAAATTTCTATGGCGGCATCAAACGTTGCAAAGATTCCGGCTGTTAGATTAAAACTGGTGGAACTCCAGAGAAAGCTTGCTGAAAAAAATAGTGTTATCATGGACGGCAGAGATATTGGCACCTATGTTCTTCCAAATGCAGATGTTAAAATTTTTCTTACTGCCGATGTAACAAGCAGAGCAAAAAGAAGATATGACGAGCTTCTTTTAAAAGGTCAGGAACAGAAGTTTGAAGATGTTCTGGAAGATATGAAAAAACGTGACTTTAACGATTCAAACAGAGATTTTGCACCGCTTAAACAAGCCGAAGATGCTGTGCTTGTTGACACAACAAGCGTGGACCTTGACGGGTCGGTTGAGATGGTGTTTGAAATTATAATGAGTAAACTTGTGTAAGAGGGAAAACTTATGATAGGTATACTGATAACGGCGGTTTTGAGGGTCTGGTACAAGTGGGTTTACAGAGCAAAAGTTTATGGACTTGAAAATTTGCCAAAAACTGGTGGGGCGCTTATATGCTGCAACCACACACACTGGCAGGACCCACTGATTATTGCGGCGTTTTGCAGAAAAGAAATGAAGTTTCTGGCTAAAAAAGAACTGTTTAAAAACAAACTTTTTGCAGCCTTTTTAACTAAAAACGGCGGTATACCGATAGACAGAGAAATAAGCGATATTGGCGCGGTGAAAAAATGCCTCCGGGCACTGAAAGGACAGGAATGGTTGCTTGTTTTTCCCCAGGGGACAAGATGCAAAAGCTTAAAAGCAGAGGATTTTAAACCGGGAGTACTGACCATGGCTGTTAAAACGGGAGTTGTGTTTGTTCCCATGGGTATCAGCGGACAGTTTAAAGTGGGTGGCAAACCCATCCTTAAAATCGGAAGTCCGGTGAGCTGCGAAATGATTGAAGAGGCGGCTGAATTCGGAAATAAAAATGAGAGCCTCAGCAGATTTCTATATGAAAAAATAAAAGGGTTGGTAGAGGAATGAGCGATTATCGTATTATACTTGCGACAACCGCCGGCTTTTGTTTTGGAGTACGCAGAGCGGTCAGCGAAGCGGAAAAAATTGCTGAAAGTTCAGCAGAAATAATAAATACATACGGTGAGTTAATCCACAATTCACAGGAAGTTGACAGGCTAAAAAGAAAAGGGCTTATTCCGGTGGAAGACGTTGACAGCGTAAAAAGTAAGCATGTTATCATCAGAACGCATGGCGTGGGACAGGATATTTTAGACAAAATAGCCGAAAAATCATGTAAGGTTACCGATTTAACTTGTCCTTATGTAAAAAAAATTCATAATATTGCAAAAAAGTATTGCAAAATGGGTATA
>JAZSKF010000167.1:0-2710 GCA_045534715.1 Clostridia bacterium
GCCAAACAGCCGCCCTTTGACCGAAATTGTGTTGGGTGTGGGACGGGACAATGTGCAACCGTGTTTTTCAAGCTCTTCCCACAGAGGAGAAAGAGGCCTCTCAGGAAGCTTGCCTGAAAGAAGAAATGTTGACTCTGCGCCCAGTGCAGCGGACACGCTTAACAGAAATCTTAAGGTTGACCCGCTTTCACGGCAATTAAGTGTTGCTCCTTGCACAACAGTTTTAATGGGGACTACATCGAATTTGCCATTCGAGTAGGATATTTCTGCACCGAGTGCGTTCAAGCAGTCGGCAGTAGCCATAATATCGTTCGAAATTTCTCCGCAGATTATCCTGGTAGGAGCATCGGACAGGGCGGCACAAATTAAAAGTCTGTGTGCCTGAGATTTTGAAGCGGGGGCATTCACCCGGCCTTTAAGTTGAGTAGGTGTGATAATGGTGTTCATGTGGTTGCCTCTTATAAAAATTTTCTAATTTCTGAAAGAGGAAAAGTTTTTAGGAAACATTTTCCTGTCTTTTCGGGTAACACGAGAGTTACAGTATCGCCTTTTCGTTTTTTATCATTCCCAACAACATTTAATATTTCTTCTTTACCAAACAAAGCGGTTGTTGGGAGATGGAATTTTTCCAGTATATTTTTTGTATCAAGTGCACAGGAAACCGGACAAAAACCAAGAAGTGCACTTTTTTCCGAAATGGTGGCCATTCCTATGGCAACCGCCTGACCGTGAGTTGTTTCATAGTTACTTAACCGCTCTATTGCATGGCCGATTGTATGACCATAGTTTAAAAGCTGACGAAGCCCCAAATCAAATTCATCTTCTGAAACAATGTCACTTTTCATTTTAATACATTCTGAAAGGACATATTCTTTGTCAAAAGATGTGCCTTTTTCCATGAGATGTTTAAACATATCCGGACTATTTATTAGAGCATATTTTATAATTTCGGCGCAGCCATCCAGGAAGGTTTCTTCTTTCAGGGTATCTGTCACCGAATAGTCACAAATTACAAGGGAGGGCTGGTAGAAAGCACCGGCAAGGTTTTTGCCGCAGCTAAGGTCAATGCCTGTTTTGCCGCCCACAGAAGAATCTACCATTGCAAGAAGTGTGGTGGGAATCTGGACAAGTTTTATTCCTCTCAAATAGGTTGCTGCTGTAAACCCTGCAAGATCGCCCACAACTCCGCCACCCAAGGCTATGCAAAGGTCGGTGCGGGTGAGTTTGTTTTCTGCCAGAAAATTAAGCAGAGCAACATAGGTGGAAGCATTTTTTGATTTTTCTCCGTTTGGAAAAACAAATTTAACTGTTTCAAAACCGCCTTTTTCAAGCGATTCTTCAACTTTGCGGGCGTATAAAGAGTCCACTATATCATCTGTAATAATGGCAATTTTTCCGTCCGGAAAAACTTCTTTTATCATATCGGAAACATTATTTAGAATGTTTTTTCCAACATAAACATTGTATTTTTCCGAAGTACTAACAGTAATGGTTTTCATCAGCCGTCCACCTCTTTTTTTCGGTTTCTTCCTTCGTCCAGAAGTTTTATAAGTTTTTCTTTGTCGGAGGTTTTCAGTGCATCACGATAAAGATTTAAATTATTTATAAGAATTTCAAGCTCGTCCATCAGATTTTCGCTGTTCTCCAGAAAAAGTTCTGTCCACATCTCAGGATTCAGCCATGCAACACGAGTGAGATCTTTGTAGCTGCCAGCAGAAACCCCTTTATGAGAAAGTGCAGTAGGACTTTTTATATATGCGTTTGATACTATATGTGCCAGCTGCGAAGTGAACGCTATTATACGGTCGTGCTCCTCGGCAGTTGAAACAGAAATGCTTCCGAAACCGACAGGTTCAAGAAGTTTTTCAATTTTATCAAGAAAAAATATATCATCATATTTCGGAGGAACAATTACCATTGGAGCTCCTTCAAAAAGAGTTTCTGAAGAATATTTAAAACCGCTGTTATGAGAACCTGCCATAGGATGTCCGCCAACAAAAGTGTATCCGTACTTTTCAGCAAGAGCAAACCCTTTGTCGCATATTTTTTTCTTTGTGCCTAAACAGTCAATGACAACCGTTTCAGAAGAAATGTATTCGGACATTTCTTCCAGATAAGCTATTGCAGATTCAGGATAAACAGCGAGCAAAACAAGGTCGCAGTCCTTGATGTTTTGAGCAGTAAGTGTCATATCAACTGTGCCTGAAAGTTTGGCAAACTCACCTATGGAATAATCTTTGTCATAGCCATATACCGTACAGGAAACATCGCGTTTATAGGCTTTTGCAAGAGAGCCTCCAATAAGGCCGAGCCCCACTATTCCCACAATCATTCGTTTATCACCTCGTGGATTTTTCTGACTTTCTTTGCAAGCTCGTCAAACTGCTCGGGAGTGAGCGACTGTGAACCATCGCACAGAGCGTTGAGCGGGTCGTTGTGAACTTCTATCATAAGTCCGTCTGCACCAGCTGCTGCGGCTGCCATTGCCATGGGTTTTACAAGCATTGATTTGCCTGTCGCATGGCTGGGGTCTATGATAATGGGCAGGTGAGTAAGTTCTCTGAGCATAGGAACTGCAGACAGGTCAAGAGTGTTTCTTGTGTAGGTTTCAAATGTTCTGATTCCGCGCTCACACAAAATTACATTCTGATTGCCTTCGGACATAATATATTCAGCACTCATAAGAAGCTCTTTTAATGTGTTTGCAAGG
>JAZSKF010000233.1:0-3684 GCA_045534715.1 Clostridia bacterium
TATATTTTAGCATATTTTTACACTATTTGCAATACCCCTAATGCAAAAAAATTTGTTGTCCGCACGCTGTCGGACAACAAACCGATTTTCTATTTTCTTTTTCCTGTCACCGTGAGAAACGTTTTTAGAATTCTTGGTCTGGCACTGATAAATTTCGTCCAGACAGTTGCATAAATCCGGTAAAAAAGATTTTTGTCGTCAAATTCTTTCCCTTTGCGGACAATTTTCTTTACCACTGCAATAACCTGCGATTTTTCAACCGGATATTCCACTTCCATCTGATTGTCGCCGCAAAGAGCAAGCTTTTCGTCTTTTATGTCAACAATTCTGTGCAGAACATATCTTCCGTTGCTTCTCTTATAAAAAACTATATCTTTTTTCTTAAGCTCGCCGTGTTTTTCAAGAATGACACTGTCCCTGTCTTCTATAAGCGTGGGAAACATACTTGTCCCCGAAACTTTAAGACGGAAAGTCCCTCCCGCATCAATCACACTTGTGATAACAGGTTCAAGCTCACTCATTTCATATTCTTTCATAATCATTTCTATTCTTCAAGCACTCCGACTTTTCTTAAACTTTCAACAAATTCTTTAACATCCCTCTCTGCCTCATCAGCAGAAACATTATACTCTGAAAGCACTGTGTTTATAAGGTCCTCTTCTGAAACATCCTCAGAAAGTCTTTTCCAGAGGAGCACCCCTGTTTCGTTAAGGGAAATCATCCCGTCAAACTTTTCTGCAGAGACTCCAACCGGCATAACAACATTGCTTCCCGCAATTTTTTTCAAGATAAATAAGTCTTTTACTTTCATTTAAAGCACCTCTTCTTATTTATATTCCAAGTTCGCTTTTAACGGTTAACACCGCTTCTTCCGAAATATTGCATTTCAACAGAAATACCGGAGTTTTTATGAGAATTTTTTCCATCTGCTCCAGAGTCGGATTCATAAACTCGGCAAACATAGGTCTTGAAACCTCGTTAAGTGTCCTGAACACTGCCTCGTCGGCAGAAATTCTTGTTATGGAATTTCCCGCATTTTGTTCCAGCATAACAATTGCACCCAGTTTAGCCGATATGTTGGAGTTTATATCCGTTTTTCCACTCCACGGTGTTCCATACACCCTGATGTCTCCCCTGTCTGTTCTGATTGCGGGAGAATCGTCGTTTATAATTGTTACATCTTTTGGAAAATATTTCTTCCAAAGTCCCGAATGAGTTGATTTTCCGGTGCCCGAGGGAGCCGAAAAAGCAATTCCCGTTTCTTTATATTTTATGCAAGAGGAGTGAAAAACCACTCCACCGTTTTTAAGTATAAAATACCTGAACAGTTCCCCCAGCATATTAAAGCTGCGGACCTGCACAGACATTCCGCCATAAGCCGAAATATCTGTCATTTCGCCTGTTGCCTGTTTAACTTTTTTATCAAACATAAGGGATGCACAAAAAGTGTCCGGCTGTCTGAGCAGGTCATACAGGCCATATCCCTCATCGGTTTTATAACATTTTCTGTACCCGTCAATCGTAGAAATATATTCGCCCACCGGTTTTTTGATTTCAGCGGGCAAATCAAGAGTTGCTTTCATATCGACAGGAAGCGTTTTGTCACTTTCATACGCCTCCAGCCTTTTTCTTGAATAGTCACTTTCAAAGCCCGAATATTCCAAATGAAATTCTGCAATATCATAAAAAGGCATATACTTTCTCCTAACTTACATACTTTATTTATTTTATCATAACAATTAAAATATGTCAACCAAAATGAATCGTTGACAAATTTCTGCAAATAATATATACTTTATTTAGTCGAAAGGATTGACTGAATATATGAGAAAAGTTATGTTAGTATTACTGATTACGGCATGTTTTATGTCTGTATCAGCTGAAAATATCAGCAGCATTTCCCGCGACAATATATCTGTTTGTCTTGACGGAATCCCGGTTGCTTTTGATGTTTCGCCTTTTTTGTCGGACAATCGGGTTCTTGCTCCCGTACGTGCAATTGCAGACACCTGCGGAGCTTTGGTTGAATGGGACGATGAGACAAAAACTGCTTACATAAAAGATGACAATCTCTCGGTTTCTTTTGTTATTGGCAATCGCGGTATGACTGTAAACGGCGAATACCATGAAATAGATACTGCCGCTACCATTGTTTCAGGCCGCACTTTTGTGCCTCTGCGTGCGCTGACGGAAATTTTCGGACTGACTGTCGAGTGGGACGGCGAAACAACCACCGTTTTACTTTCCACTGAAAATCAGTTTCTTTTGCCTGTTACATACTATGTAGAGTCAGAAGCGTCTGACGGTTGTGTTCTGGCATGTAAAGCCATGGTAATTTCAAACTTTTTTGACAAACCTTTTTCCTTTGAACAGCTGCTTGATGCAAACGAAGGATCCACCTATGTTCAGTGGGCTCCCGAATTTTCATTTGACCTTTCCTTTGAAACTCTTATGGAAAGTGAACTTCTTCTTAAAGAGGGGTCGGAGAATTTCACCGTATCGGGGCTGACAGTTGAAGAAAAAATGGAACTTATAAAAGAAACGCTGCCCACATCAACCGGCATAATTGCCCAGTTTTCAAACGGCAAGGTTGAACATGGGGTTGTAATAACGGGATATACCGCAGAAGGAGAGCTTATCATGTGCGACCCGAACACAGCATCCGATCATCCTGAAAACACCCTCCTTGCCGACAGTTGTCTTGCCGGTATGTTTAAGCTCTATACAACAGAAGAAATTTTACCCTATCTGGTTTCCATGCGTTATTTAGTCAAATAACGCAAAGTAAAAAAAGCATTGACAAATTGATTAACCTGTGCTATATTATTCATGTTGTATTTCGCTGATATAGCTCAGTAGGCAGAGCACTTCCTTGGTAAGGAAGAGGTCACCGGTTCGAATCCGGTTATCAGCTCCACGTCGCAGCATCAACGTTGCATAAAAAATGACCGCTTTATAAGTGGTCATTTTTTATGCAGAAGTTTACTGCTTTTTAATGTAATTTCTATTGACTTTTTCAGGCAATTATGCTAGAATTGTGAAAACAAAAAACAACCGGAAGAAAGGTTATATATATGTACAATTATATTTTATTTGACCTGGATGGTACTTTAACCGATCCCAAAGTGGGAATTACCGAATGTGTGCGATATTCTCTTCCTTTTGTTGGAATTGACCCGCCCGATGTCGATTCTCTTCTGGTGTTTATAGGTCCGCCGCTTGTTGATTCCTATATGAAATATTTTGACCTGTCAAAAGAGCAGTCGCTTTTAGCTCTTGGAAAATACAGGGAACGCTTTTCCACCATCGGAATGTTTGAAAACAGTCTCTATAAAGGTGTCCCCCAAATGCTTTCCTCTCTTTCTTCCGCCGGGAAAATTCTTGCTGTGGCAAGTCTGAAACCTGAGCCGTTTGTTAAAAAGATTCTTTCCCATTTTGGCATTGAAAAATACTTTTCCGTAATAAAGGGAAGTGATTTCGAAGGTAAAAAACATACAAAATTTCAAATCATCGCCGAAGCTCTGGACAGTCTCGGCGTTACAAAAGAACAACTTGGCGAGGTTTTAATGATTGGCGACAGAGAAAACGATATTGTGGGTGCAAATGAAGCTGGGATTCATTCGGTCGGCGTGCGGTTTGGATATGCGTCCCCCGGCGAACTTGAGTCTGCCGGTGCAACGTACA
>JAZSKF010000040.1:0-4479 GCA_045534715.1 Clostridia bacterium
TACTCTCCCGAGGCTCTCGAAATATTAAAAGGGAAACGCAAAGGCACATACAACATTGTTGAAATAGACAAAAACTATATACCTGACCCGATAGAACGCAAACAGGTTTACGGCATCACTTTTGAACAGGGCAGAAACAATTTTGAAATAAACCGTGAGCTTCTTTCAGAAATTGTTACAGAAAACAAAAATCTTCCCGAAAGTGCAATCCGCGACCTTGTTGTTGCTCTTATAACACTTAAATACACCCAGTCAAACTCTGTTTGTTTTGCAGTGGACGGCCAGGCAATAGGCGTTGGCGCAGGTCAGCAGTCAAGAATTCACTGTACGCGTCTTGCAGGAAGCAAAGCGGACAACTGGCATCTCCGTCAGTATGACAAAGTTTTAAATCTTCCTTTCCTGGACGAACTTGGCAGACCGGACAGAGACAACTGTATTGACCTTTATATATCTGACAATGACAGCGACGATGTCCTTGGTGAAGGCAACTGGCAGAACTTCTTTAAAACACGTCCTGAGCCTTTAACAAAAGAGGAAAAAGCAGCATATCTTGCTTCCATCAAAGGTGTGGCTCTCGGTTCTGACGCTTTCTTCCCATTTGGCGACAACATTGACAGAGCGGCAAAAAGTGGCGTAAGCTTCATTGCTCAGCCGGGTGGCTCAATCCGTGATAGTCTTGTAATTGAATCATGTGACAAACACGGAATTGCAATGGCATTTACTCACATGCGTCTTTTTCATCACTAATACCATAAAGGAGATTTAATATGAAAAACTTTTTCGAAGAACTCAGTAATTACGACAGCGAAGTTTATGCTGCCTGTGACAGAGAATTTTCAAGACAAAAAAACAATATTGAGCTTATAGCTTCTGAAAACATTGTATCAAAAGCCGTTCTTCTCGCAGCCGGCGGTGTTTTAACCAACAAATATGCAGAAGGCTATCCCGGCAAACGTTATTATGGCGGTTGTGAGTTTGTTGATGAAGTTGAAGAAATAGCAAGAGAACGTGCAAAAAAACTTTTTGGTGCAGAACATGCAAACGTTCAGCCTCACAGTGGTGCAAACGCTAACCTTGCGGTTTTCTTTGCTCTTGTAAATCCCGGCGACACTGTAATGGGTATGAACCTTGCTCACGGCGGCCACCTTTCCCACGGCAGCCCGGTAAATATTTCGGGTAAATATTTCAATATTGTTCCCTATGGTGTGGATGACAATACAGGTGTTATCGATTATGATAAAATGCGTGAAATTGCGCTTTCCTGCAAACCTAAACTTATTGTTGCAGGTGCAAGTGCATATTCAAGAACTATAGATTTTAAAAAGATTAGAGAAATCTGTGATGAAGTGGGCGCATATATGATGGTTGACATGGCGCACATTGCAGGTCTTGTTGCAGCTGGGGTTCATCCAAGTCCCGTTCCCTATGCTGATGTTGTTACATCAACAACACACAAAACTTTAAGAGGTCCCAGAGGCGGTCTGATTCTTTGCAAAGAAGAACTTGCAGCAAAAATTGACAAAGCCATTTTCCCTGGAACCCAGGGCGGTCCTCTAATGCATATTATTGCAGCAAAAGCAGTTGCTTTTGGCGAAGCTCTGACAGACGAATTTAAAACCTATCAGAAAAAAATTGTTGAAAATGCAGCTTGTCTTGCAAATGAATTTATAAAAGAAGGATTTAATATTGTATCGGGCGGAACAGACAATCACCTGATGCTTCTTGACCTTCGTCCCTTTGACCTTACAGGAAAAGAACTTGAACACAGACTTGACGAAGTTCATATAACTGCAAATAAAAACACCATTCCAAACGACCCTCAAAGTCCATTTGTTACAAGCGGTCTCAGAATTGGTACTCCTGCAGTTACATCCCGTGGTTTTGGCACAGACGAAATGAAAAAGATTGCTCATTTTATTAAACTTGTTGCAACAGATTTTGAAGCACAAAAAGAGCAAATTGCCAAAGAAGTTGTTGAGCTTTGCGAAAAGTTCCCCATTTATTAAATCGGAAAGGCTGATAATATGAAAATAATGGTTGTGGGCGGCGGCGGTCGCGAGCACGCAATTATAAAAAAACTTAAAGAAAATCCAGAAATTACCGAAATTTTTGCATTACCCGGAAACGGCGGAATTGCTATGGATGCAACCTGTGTGAACATCGGTGCAAAAGACATTCCCGCCATTGTGGAATTTGCAAAAGAAAATGCGATTGACTTTGCGGTTGTTGCTCCGGATGACCCGCTTGTGCTTGGTGCGGTAGATGAGCTAAATAGTATTGGCATCCCCTGTTTCGGACCCAAAAAAGCTGCTGCGGAGATTGAGGGAAGCAAAGTTTTTTCAAAAAACCTTATGAAAAAATATAATATTCCCACTGCCGCATACGAAGTTTTCACAGATATGGACGAGGCTCTTTGCTATATCGAAAATGCCCCCCTGCCGACAGTTATAAAAGCTGACGGTCTTGCACTAGGCAAAGGTGTTATCATAGCACAAACAAAAGAGGAAGCAAAGGCTGCCGTTAAATCTATGATGGAAGACAAAATTTTTGGTCAAAGCGGTAGCAGAATTGTTGTAGAAGAATTCTTGACAGGCCCGGAAGTTTCTGTTCTTTCTTTTACCGACGGTAAAACTCTTGTTCCGATGGTTTCTTCAATGGATCATAAACGTGCACTTGACGGCGATAACGGTCTTAACACCGGCGGTATGGGAACAATTGCTCCCAACCCCTACTACACCGACCAAATTGCTGCTGAATGTATGGAAAAGATTTTTATTCCTACAATGAATGCTATGAACAGTGAAGGTCGCACCTTTAAAGGTTGTTTATATTTTGGCCTGATGCTCACTCCCGATGGTCCCAAAGTTATAGAATATAACTGTCGTTTCGGCGACCCCGAAACTCAGGTTGTTCTCCCTCTTCTTAAAACCGATTTGTTTGAAATTATGAAAGCGGTGGAAGAAGAAAAGCTCAGCGAAATGGAAATTGAATTTTCGTCGGGTGCAGCTTGTTGTGTAGTAATGGCGTCGGACGGTTATCCGGGAAAATACGACACCGGATATGAAATAACAATGGAAAATTCCCGTGCGAATGTTTTTGTAGCGGGAGCAAAGCTTCAGGACGGAAAACTTTTAACAGGTGGCGGACGGGTTCTTGGGGTTACTGCAACTGCAGATTCCCTTGAAAATGCTATCGAAAAGGCCTACCTTGAAGTAGAAAAAATACATTTTGATAATGCTTTTTATCGTAAAGATATTGGTGCAAAAGCACTTAAAGCAAAGCTTAGCTAAGCAGAAAGGCTTGACTTATGGTATACAGAGTATATGTTGAAAAGAAAACCGAGTTGGCTCATGAAGCTCTATCTCTTAAAAACGAAATCATTTCTCTTCTCGGAGTAAAAAATCTGACAGGTCTTCGTATCGTTAACAGATACGATGTTGAAAACATTGACAAAGACCTGTTTGACTATGCTTGCAAAACTGTTTTTTCCGAACCCCAGCTTGATATTATCTCATCAACTTTAAACTGTGATGATAACAGCTTTGTTTTTGCCAGCGAATATCTGCCCGGTCAGTTTGATCAGCGTGCAGACTCCGCTTCTCAGTGTATTCAGATTATCTCACAGGGCGAACGTCCTGCTGTTCGTACAGCTAAAATATATATACTTGAGGGCAAATTGTCTGATGAGGATATTTTGTCTGTGAAAAAGTATGTAATAAACCCTGTTGAGAGCAGAGAAGCATCTCTTGAAGAAGTTAAAACTTTAAAAGTATCTTATGAGATCCCCGATTCCGTTGAAATTCTCGATGGATTTACCAAGCTTGACAGAGAGGGGCTTGCAAAGTTTGTTTCAGACTATGGTCTTGCTATGGATATTGACGACATCACATTCTGTCAGAAATATTTTATTTCGGAAAACCGCAATCCCACAATTACCGAAATCAGAATGATTGACACATACTGGTCGGACCATTGCAGACACACAACATTCCTCACAACAATTGACAATGTTACATTTGCCGACCCGCTTATTCAGTCTGCTTTTGAAGAGTATAAAAATGTCCGCAAGGAGCTTGGCAGAACAAAACCCATCTGCCTTATGGACATTGCAACCATTGCGGCAAAATACTTAAAAAAAGCCGGCAAACTTGACGGACTTGACGAATCGGAAGAAATAAATGCCTGTACCGTTAAAATAAAAGTTAATCTTGAGGGAGATGAGCAGGACTGGCTGCTTCTTTTCAAGAACGAAACTCATAACCACCCGACAGAAATTGAACCTTTCGGTGGTGCTGCTACCTGTATTGGTGGTGCAATCCGTGACCCTCTTTCAGGAAGAGCTTATGTTTATGCAGCTATGAGAGTAACAGGTGCAGGAAATCCTCTTGCTCCTATTGAAGATACTTTAAAAGGCAAACTTCCTCAGCGTAAACTTGTTTTGTCAGCAGCGGCAGGCTATAGCTCATATGGTAACCAGAT
>JAZSKF010000001.1:0-2298 GCA_045534715.1 Clostridia bacterium
TTTGAGAGTTACCTCTGCCGCACTTCCTGCGCCTTCGATCACAACTATATCATACTGTGATTTCAATGTGTGGTAAGTCTTCAACATATCGGGTATAAACTCATTTTTCCGGTTGGAATACTCCATTGCCTTCATATTTCCGTAAACTTTTCCGTTGACTATAACCTGCGAGCCTATATCTGTTGTTGGTTTAAGGAGTATAGGATTCATAAGCACCAATGGCTCTGTTCCTGCCGCTTCCGCCTGCATCACCTGCGCTCTGCCCATTTCTCCGCCATCAGATGTTATATATGAATTAAGCGCCATATTCTGAGATTTAAACGGTGCAACAGAATAACCGTCCTGTTTGAATATACGGCAAAGAGCAGCTGTAAGAAGGCTTTTTCCCACATTTGACATTGTCCCCTGCAACATTATTGATTTTGACATAAATTAGCCCCTTTCTTTGATTTTAAACCTATTTGCAACCTTGCAACCGAAAAATTCATAGGTTTGACAACGCGTTTAAAAGCACATTGTTCTGCTCATTAAGCTTTATTGCTGTACGGTAATAATCAGAAGTCAGCCCCTCATAATTCCCGCAATTACGCAATTGAATATGTTTGGGAGAGAGCAGGGGAGCAAGCAGAGAAGTGGCTTTAAAAAGAATAAAATTTGCTTTTGAAGGATAAACTTTAAACCCAAGTTCTTTTAAAGTTTGCACCATAAACAACCTTTCCTTCTCTACGGTTGCAACCGTTTTTTCTATATAAAGTTTTTCATCAAGTGCTGCTATTCCGGCAATCTGCGCCGGTGTACCGACACTCCAGTACTGTCCGTTCTCCGCAGTTTTTTCTGCCAGACTTGCATCATCAAAAACTGCATATCCAAGCCGAAGTCCTGCCATTGCATATATTTTTGTAAAAGCTTTAAGAATGATAACATTTTTATTTATAAAGTTCATGGCACTAAAACTTTCACCGTTCTTTACAAACTCCATAAAACACTCATCACATAAAAAAACTATATCTTTTTCAAAACATTTTTCGCATATCTTTTTTAATATATCACGCTCAATAATCATTCCTGTGGGATTGTTCGGCGAACACAAAACAAGCATATCCGTATCATCACAAAGCAACTCCAGGATATCCTCTTTTATCTCAAAATCATTTTCCTCTTTTGTATAATACCGGCTGACAGAACATTTACTTTCCAGAAGTGCCTTCTCATACTCTGAAAATGTCGGTGCTGATACGACTGCTTTTTTGGGGTCAACGGTACGCACTATACGATAGATAAGGTCCGCTGCGCCATTTCCGCAGACTATTTTATCGGGATCAACACCTG
The DNA here is from genome assembly GCA_045534715.1 of Clostridia bacterium. Taxonomy (GTDB): domain Bacteria; phylum Bacillota; class Clostridia; order RUG12999; family RUG12999; genus RGIG7450. The sequence goes on from JAZSKF010000001.1 coordinate 1,330, forward strand.
TTTTTTCGGAAATCTTTTCTTTAAGAGCCCGACAGAACGGGTCGGGGTATGCGTCCCATTTATCTACTGACGATATCAGCGCTTTTTTAACACCTTCAGGCATACCAAAGGGATTTGTATTTGCAGAAAAATCATATATTATGTTTCTCTTGTAAATATCACCGCCATGTTTATCCGTCAACCAAAAACACCTCCGAAAAAAAATGCACGAATCAGAGAAAATATGAGAAGTACTATAACCGAACTGCAGTACATAAGCCTGTTGGCACGTGGTATATCCTCATTTTCAATATCTCTGATATCATCACCTATATAATCTTTTTTATGTAATTTTCCAAAATAATAAGCATCACCTGCCAGCCTTACTTCAAGTGCTCCTGCACATACCGATTCTGTCTGTGCTGAGTTTGGGCTGGCATGTTTTAAACGGTCACGTTTCCATATTTTAAAAGCATTTTTTCCGTTCATTTTTAAAATATATGACGATATTATCATAACTACTGCCGTCAGCCTTGACGGAATAAAATTAAACACATCATCTGCTTTGGCCGGAAATCTGCCAAGATCAATGTATTTTTCATTTTTGTATCCAACCATAGAGTCCATAGTATTTACAGCTTTGTACAAAAATCCTGCCGGTGCTCCAAGTGTCATATATATAAGCGGTGCGGTTACACCGTCTGACGTATTTTCTGCAACTGTTTCGACTGTAGCCTTTATTATACCCTTCTCGTCAAGCACCGCTGTGTCACGTCCGACTATCATCGAAACTGCTTTTCTTGCCTTTTCGGTATCACCCTCATTTACGGCTCTGTAGACTTTCATGCTCTCATCACGCAAACATTTTGGAGCAATAAGGTAGTAACACATTATACTTTCCGCAATAATTCCGGGTACAATATGGATCTTATACATTAAAAGCAACAGTAAAAAAGGCGCTGTAAACGATAAAAAAGCAACTGCAAAGAA
>JAZSKF010000006.1:0-3249 GCA_045534715.1 Clostridia bacterium
ATATTACCCGTTCCGGACGCTTCTTTCCCCGCAACAGAAATTTGCTCCGAAATATCTGTTCCAGGAATTATAAGTTCTGCAAGCGAAACTTTATAATCTTCAATAAAAACAACTTTAATTATATTCTTTGTCTGTGGGTCATTATTTACAAGCTGCGCCACAGTTACAATAAGTTTAATAATTTGCTTTGCCATATAATATCCCGGTGAAGCTTTTGCTGCAAAAATAAATGTTCGCGGATAAATATCTTTGCCTTTTCCTGCTTTTATTTGTTTATAAAGATATAAAACATGTAATATATTAAGCAGTTGTCTCTTATACTCATGAAGTCGTTTAATCTGGACGTCAAAAATTGAATTTTCATCAACATTTACACCGTTTTTTTCTGTAATATATTCCGCAAGACGCTTTTTATTTTTTTGTTTAATTTCATATAAACTATTTTGAACATTTTTGTCATCCTTAAATTTAATTAGCTCTTCAAGTGTAGATGCATCCTTTAAAAATCCATCACCAATAAGCGATATAAGATAGTCAGAAAGAAGCGGATTTGCTTGGCAAAGCCATCTTCTGTATGCTATACCGTTCGTTATATTTATAAACCTTGAACTATCAATACTGTAATAATCTTTAAATATACCACTTGTCAAAATGTCTGTATGCAGTTTTGATACACCGTTTATTTTGTGACAGGTTGCAAGACAAAGGTTTGCCATTCTTATTTCTCCGTTTGCAATAACAGACATATACTCTATTTTTGCATTGTCTCCGGGAAATAAATTTATCAGCTTTTGATGTAACCGTCTGTTTATTTCAACAATTATCTGGTGTACTCTGGGAAGTAGTTCGGAAAACATTTTTTCATTCCAACGTTCTAGTGCTTCACTCATTACAGTGTGGTTTGTGTAGGACATGGTTTTTGAGACAACGTCCCACGCCTCATCCCATTCAAGCATATAATCGTCAAGAAGAATTCTCATAAGTTCGGGAATGCACATCGCAGGATGAGTGTCATTTATATGAATTGCAATTTTTTCATGCAGATTTTTTACTGTTTTATATTCTTTAAAATGTTCGGATACAATGCTTTGCAAAGAAGCGGAAACAAAGAAATACTGTTGTTTAATTCGAAGAATTTTTCCACTTATGTGGTCATCTGCCGGATAGAGCACCTTTGAAATAACCTCTGCGTTTGTCTCTTCTTCAAGTGCGCGTACATACTCCCCTCGGGAAAACAAATTCATATCTATTCCGTCTTCTGAAGATGCACTCCACAAAACAAGTTTGTTCACAGAATCACTGTTATACCCTGAAATATATAAATCGTGAGGAACAGCTTTGACGGCAACATAATCTGTTAACTCATATTTTAACCTACCGTCTTCCCACCTTTCAATATTTTTACCACCAATTTTTACTGTAACGGCATTATTTTCTCTTGTTTTAAGCCAGACATCTCCGCCTGAAAGCCAGTTGTCCGGAAATTCAACCTGCCAGGTATCAATTATTTTCTGTTTAAAAATTCCAAATTCATATCTGATGGAAAATCCAGTTGCAGGTATCCCCAATGTAGTCATGGAATCCATATAGCAAGAGGCAAGACGTCCCAAACCTCCGTTGCCAAGACCCGCATCCGGTTCGAGCATGTACAGGTCATTTATATCCATCCCATAAGATGAAACAATCTCTTCTGCATCTTTTAAAATCCCAAGATTGAACAGATTGTTTCTAAGCGACCTACCAACCAGAAACTCCATTGACATATAATATACTTTTTTTTGATGAGATACTTTTTCAAATGTGCGGTTTTTTTCTTCCAGAATATTTTTTACAACGGTACATAACGTTTTATAAAGTTCCTGCTTTGTCATTTCAGACGGACAGCACCCGTAAAGACCTTTCCCGATAGTTTCAACCATATTTAAAATATCTTTTTTTGCTAATCTCATATTTTTCATTCCTTTATAAATTATTATATAATTCAATATACTCTTTGGCTTTTTTATTCCAGCTTAAATCAAGTTGCATTATATTTTTTCTTACTTTATTAAGCCCCTTCTTGTCCCTGAAAAATTCAGTTGCCCTTTTTACTGCGTCTAACATATCATGAGCATTATAGGTTTTAAAAGTAAACCCATTCCCGCTATAGTCTGTTATATCAACAGGGCTTACAGTATCAAAAAGTCCCCCTGTTTCCCGTACAACCGGAATCGTACCATATCTCATTGCAATAAGCTGAGAGAGCCCACAAGGCTCGCTTTTTGACGGCATAAGAAGAAAATCAGCACCGGCATAAACCTGGCTGGCACGAACATTATCAAACATAATGTTTGAAGAAACTTTGTTTTTATATTTATATTCCAAAAATTTAAACAAATCTTCAAACTGTTTATCTCCTGTACCCAAGATGACAAGCTGAATATCAATTGAAAGAAGCTCTTCGCAAATCGCTGCCACGAGTTCAATCCCTTTGTGTGAAACAAGTCTGGAAATTATTGCAAAAATTGGAATTTTTGCATTCTCCTCAAGTCCAAGCATATTTTGAAGAAACCGTTTGTTTTCCTCTTTCCCGCTTAATTTTGAATAACTATAATTTTTTTCAATATTAACGTCTGTTTCGGGATTAAAAGTTTTAACATCAATTCCATTTACAATCCCCGAAAGCTTGTATGAATTTTCCGTAAGAACACCGCTGAGCCCATGAGAAAAATATTCATGTTTTATCTCGTGTGCATAGGTCTCTGACACGGTAGAAACTCCGTCTGAAAGAAGGATTGCTGTTTTTGCTGCATTCGTCATATTGTCATGGAAAACCCAGGGTTTCGAATAATCATCAACGGCTAGAACGTCTGATATAAAATCCAGATTTGCCTTGCCTTGATATTCTATGTTGTGTATGGTATACAGTGTTTTTATATTTTTATATTTATCAAGGTGAGAATAGTGTGCTTTTAAAAAAAGAGGAATAAACCCTGTTTGCCAATCGTTGCAATGAATTATATCGGGAGCAAAATCTATGTAAGAAATTGCTTCAAGAACCGCTTTGTCAAAAAAGGCAAATCTTTCTCCATCGTCTTCGTAACCATAAGTATTCCTGTCAAAATAATAGTCATTATCAATGAAATAATATACAACTTCTTTTTCTCCTGTGCTTATGGTTTTTTTAAATAATCCGGCATCCCCCTGTCGCCATGCAAGTGACACATTAAAATTACACAAATATTCTATACCAAAACTTTCATTTCTTTT
>JAZSKF010000049.1:0-3612 GCA_045534715.1 Clostridia bacterium
GAAGGTGTAAGGGAAAAACAGATCCGGTGACAATGACATGGAGGTTCCACCCGTTCCCATCCCGAACACGGAAGTTAAGCTCCATAGTGCCGATGATACTTGGTGGGCGACTGCCCGGGAAAGTAGGTCGTCGCCGGATAAAGCTAAAATCAGCGGATATTGAATAATATCTGCTGGTTTTGGCAATTATATAAGTATAGTAAGGGTAAAACACCAAAAGGTTCAGCAATAAAAACCTAAGGTGCAGCAACAGAAGCTTGAGGCACAGTAATAAAAGCCTGAAGTGCAGCAATAAACTCTTGCAATACCCCAATATTCCTCCTTAGCTCAGTCGGTAGAGCATCTGTCCATAGAGCACGAGGATAAACAACAAAAACTTAATATATGAGAATCGAAAGATTCTCGCGATATTCTCGCATAGCTCAGTTGGCAGAGCATCTGACTGTTAATCAGAGGGTCACTGGTTCGAGCCCAGTTGCGAGAGCCATAGCAAAAAGGCACACCATCGGGTGTGCCTTTTTTTGTGCTATTTTTTAATCAAAATTCTTCTTTTGATTGAACCTTTAATCTATTCTTATACTCTATAGGTGTAATTCCAAGAATGTTTTTAAAATTTCTGTTAAAGCTTCGGACTGATTTATAACCGCTTTCTAATGCGCATTGAAGAATTGAATAATTGGAATTGGCCAGAAGATAACATGCGTTATTTATTCTGTATCTGTTTTTATATGAATTAAAAGAAATCCCTGTTATTTTCTTGAAATAACGTGACAAATATGAGTAACTGTAACCGGTATCACGTGCGAGACTATGCAGTTCGCAATCGGTACAGTAATTTTTTTCAATAAAGAGAAAAATGTTTTGTAAAATATTTTCGTCGAACGAAGGTTTTTGCACATATTCTGCATTTTTATCAAATTCGGCACAGATAGAATAAAGAATGCCTTTCTTTTCAAATGTAGAGGATTCCTCTGAAAGATTATCCAATGCATTTATCAGGTATTTATTCAGTGTAACGACATTTTGATCTGGTTTTTTGTTTAAAATTTTTGATGCATAAGATTTTACAATTTCTGGCGAGAAAATGCAGAGCATATGTTCGCTGTTGTTGCTTGATAAAGAATGTAACTGATGCGGGAAAATAAGCACAGAATCCCATTCTTTGAGTTTATATAGGTTGTTGTCAACGGTTACATGCATTTCTCCTGAGAGGATAACAATAAATTCAAATGATTGATGAAGGTGTGTAGGAAAATTAAAATTTTTTCCGTATTCTTTGCAAAAATATTCGGATATACCAAAATGTTGAAATTGATAAAACATAAAATCACCTAAAGGACAAATTTTGTAAATTAATTATATATAATTTTGCGAGAAAAGTCAAGAAAAGATTGGTATTATTTACATATAGTAAAAAAGAAGGTGTGTTTATGAATTACTACATTGGTGCAGACCTTGGAACATCAGGATTAAAGCTTTTGCTTGTTGATACTGAGGGAAGGATTTTGAATTCTGTTACAAAAAGCTATGATGTATACTACCCGAATCCTGGTTGGAGTGAACAAAACCCAGATGATTGGTGGAATGCCTTTGTCAGTGGTATTGGAGAGTTACTTTCAAAATTTGATGCAAAATGTGTCAGGGGAATATCTGTTGCAGGCCAAATGCACGGACTTGTAATTCTGGATGAAAATGATAAGGTTATCCGCCCGGCAATACTCTGGAACGATGGCAGAACCTATAAGGAAACAGAATATTTGAATACAGTGGTAGATAAGAAAAAATTGTCCGATTGCACAGCAAATATTGCTTTTGCAGGCTTTACTGCACCAAAGATTTTGTGGCTTAAAAACAACGAGCCTGAAAACTTTGCGAAAATCAGCAAAATAATGCTGCCTAAAGATTATCTAAACTATAAACTGACAGGTGTACACTGCACTGATTATTCAGATGCTTCAGGTATGCTTTTGCTTGATGTAAAAAATAAATGCTGGTCAAGGGAAATGCTTGAGATTTGTGATGTTAAGGAAGAACAACTTCCTAAACTTTACGAGAGCTTTGATTGTACGGGTGAAGTCCTCCCAGAAATAGCAAAACTCCTTTGCTTCAGCGATGGAGTAAAGGTCGCAGCAGGTGCAGGGGATAACGCAGGTGCAGCAATCGGTACCGCAACAGTTGGTGAGGGTAAATGTAATATATCTCTTGGTACTTCAGGCACAATCTTTATTTCATCAGAAAAGTTCGGAGTGGATAAGTTTAATGCACTGCATTCATTTTGTCATTCAGACGGAGGATACCACCTTATGGGTTGTATCTTGTCTGCAGCATCCTGTAACAGGTGGTTCTATGAAGAAATCCTTAAAACCAATGACTATAATGGCGAACAAGCAGGAATTACAGATGAAAATTTTGGAAAAAATCACATATACTTTTTGCCATATTTAATGGGTGAAAGAAGCCCCATTAACGATACCGATGCAAGAGGTCTGTTTATCGGTATGCGACCTGATACCACCCGTCAGCACATGGTTCAGGCAGTTTTGGAGGGCGTTGCCTTTGTTTTTCGTGATAATCTTGAAATTGCAAAAAGTCTTGGAATCAATGTAACTGTCAGCACAATCTGTGGTGGCGGTGCTAAGTCAAAATTATGGCAGAAGATTATTGCAAATATACTCAATATTGAGCTTGAAATCCCTGCGGTTGAAGAGGGGCCCGGACTTGGTGCGGCAATGCTTGCAATGGTTGCTTGTGGCGAATATGAATCTGTTTTGGAGTGTGCAGAAAAACTGGTTGTAAAGAAAGAGAAAATTAAACCTGTTGCTGAAATTGTATCAAGATATGAAGAAAGCTATCAGAAGTACAAAAAAATATATCCAAGAGTAAAAGAATTATATAAAGAACTTATATAAGAGGAAAATAAAATGAGTGAAATTTTTACAAACATTCCGCAAATTAAATATGAGGGCAAAGATAGTAAGAATCCCTTCGCATTTAAATATTATGATGCAGAAAAGAAGATTATGGGAAAAACAATGAAAGAACACCTGCCTTTTGCAATGGCATGGTGGCATAACCTTTGCGCAGCGGGTACAGACATGTTCGGCAGAGATGCTACTTATAAATCATTTGGGGCTGAAATAGGAACAATGGCACATGCAAAGGCAAAGGTTGATGCGGGTTTTGAATTCATGAAAAAACTTGGAATCGAATACTTCTGTTTCCATGATGTTGACCTTGTTCCCGAAGCAGACGATATCAAGGAAACGAACCGCAGACTTGATGAAATCACAGACTACATACTTGAAAAAATGCATGGCACAAACATCAAGTGCCTCTGGGGAACGGCAAATATGTTTTCTAATCCAAGATATATGAACGGAGCGGGCAGTAACAATTCGGCAGAAGTATTCTGCTTTGCTGCAGCTCAGGTGAAGAAAGCTCTGGAGCTGACCGTAAAGCTCGGCGGACGCGGCTATGTTTTCTGGGGTGGCCGTGAAGGTTATGAGACTCTGCTCAATACCAATATGAAAATGGAAGAGGAGAATATTGCCCGTCTGATGCATATGGCCGTAGACTATGGCCGCAGCATAGGCTTCAAAGGCGATTTCTTTA
>JAZSKF010000082.1:0-2967 GCA_045534715.1 Clostridia bacterium
ATTCAATGTCATATTTGTCGCATAAGGTTTTAACCAATGATGAGTTGCCAGACCTCTTTTTACCAAAAGTATAGTTTTCGCCTGAAATAACATATCTGGCATTCAGTTTTTTCTTTAAAACTTCCAAAACAAAGGCCTCGGGCTGAAGTCCAAGAAACTCGTCTGTTATCTTTTCCACAAAAACATAATCAACATTATATTCTTCAATCAAAGAAAGTTTCTTTTCAAAAGAGGTTATTGCGTGGATTTGCTTCCCGAATAAACAGGAAGGGTGTTTGTCAAAAGTATAAACGAGAGATTTAATGCCATCTCGGGACAGGGAACAAGCTTTTTCTATAAGTGAAGCATGTCCAAGATGTACTCCGTCAAAAAAACCGAGAGCAACAGCAGTAGGCGAGGAAATATATTCGCTGTTTGAAACAATCATTTATATTTCCTCCTTTTCAATCTTAATGTTTATATTTTCCCATTCTTCCATCAAATGATTTAACTTTTCTTTTTCTTCATTTAGTCTTGTCGATATTTCAGACGCTTTTAGATAGTCGGTCGCAACCTCTTCGGACAAAAGATACGCTTCAAGTTTTTTTATTTCGTTTTCTGTTTCTTCAATGGAGCGTTCAGTTTTTAAAAGAGAGTTTTCAAGTTTTCTTTTTTGAGCTCTTGCTTCTTTTTCGAGTTTGTAGTCTGTAGATTTCTTTCTCTCTTGTGTCTGAACAGAACTGTCTTGTTTTTTTGAAATAAAATAATCATAGTTTCCGTCATAAACAGTTATTTTACCGGAATCCATATAGAAAATTTTATCTGCCAGACGGTTTATGAAATATCTGTCGTGAGAGATAACAAACATGGTGCCGTCATACTCGGAAAAAGAGTTTTCAAGAGCTTCTTTTGAAGAAATGTCCAGATGGTTTGTAGGCTCGTCGAGCATAAGAAAATTGCTTCCTGACATCATAAGTTTGATAAGAGAAACACGCGCCTTTTCGCCTCCGCTGAGCGAAGAAATCTGTTTAAAAACATCTTCGCCTTTAAACAAAAATGCAGCACAGGCATTTCGTATTTCTGTTACGGTTTTGCCGGGGAACGCATCATATACTTCGTCAAAAACAGTGTTATTTTCGTCAAGGTCGTTGTGATGCTGGTCGTAATAGCCAACAGAAATTTTGCTTCCAAGTTTCACGGTGCCGTCAAAATCTACCATATTTAAAATGGCTTTAAACAGCGACGATTTACCGCATCCGTTTGCTCCAAGAAGAAAAATGTGATCGCCTCGCCTGATATTAAAACTGATATTATCAAAAACAGAGTTGTCATCATAAGAAACGGAAAGGTTTTCCGCCGACAAAACATCGTTTCCACCGGTAGCATCTGCACGAAATTCAAAAGATATTTCGTCGTGATGGGAGGGAGGGGCAACAAGAGTTTTTGCGAGCCGGTCAATCGCTTTTTGTTTGCTTTCGGCAGTTTTTATGTTTCTTTCTCTGTTCCATCTTTTTTGTTGTTTTATAATTTCTTCAATTCGTTCAATTTCCTGAACAGTATTTGAATATTGCTTTTCTATCGAAGCAAAAAGTTCTTCGCGTTTTTTCTGATAAACCGAATAATTCCCTGTAAAAGAATACATTTTGTTCTCAAACAGTTCAAAGGTTTTGGCTGTAACCTTGTCAAGAAAATAACGGTCATGAGAAATTACAAGATAAGCCCCTTTGTAGGAAAGGAGAAAATTCTCCAGCCATTCAACTGACTGAATGTCCAAATGGTTTGTGGGCTCGTCAAGCAAAAGCAGATTTGAATCAGAAAGCAGCAGTTTTGCAAGCATAACTCTGGTTTTTTCGCCACCGCTTAATGTTTCCATTTTCTTGACAAGCTCGTCCTCTGAAAATCCCAATCCAAGCAGGGTGGATTTGACCATACTCTTATACAAAAAGCCGCCCTTGTTTTCATACTCAACCGACAATCTGTGCTGGCGGTCAACAAGCTCGTTTGTATCACCATGATTTAAAGTTATATCAAGTGTAACATTTTCGATTTCTTTTTCAAGAGCGATAAGTCGAGGGTAGGCTTTAAGTACTTCGTCGTAAATGGAAATTTCCGGGTCGGTGTCGTTGATTTGTTTTAGATATCCAACAGACAAATCGGAAGATTTTGAAATTTCTCCGTCGTCATAGGACAGGTCATCTGTCATAATCTTGAACAAAGATGTTTTTCCAATCCCGTTTTCGCCAATCAGACCGATCTTATCATTTTCGTTTATCTCAAAAGATATATTTTCAAATAAAAGCCTTGTTCCAAAATATTTGGAAACATTGTTTAGTTTTATCAGCATTATATTAACCCTGCATCAATCATATTTTGTAGTGCAACAAGAACCCCTGCACGTCCACATTCAAAATCAAGACTTCCCTGCATATATGCAATATAGGGTTCCTTGATTGGAGCGTCGGCGCTGAGCTCGGTTGTTGAACCCTGGGTGAAAGCGCCCGCCGCCATAATTACCTCGCAATCATATCCGGGCATTTCCCACGGTTCAGGACAAACATAGGAATCAATAGGCGCACCTTTCTGGATGCCCTGACAGAAAGAAATAAGAAGGTCTCTTGACCCAAATTTTATTGCCTGAATAATATCGCCTCTGTCAGCATCTGCTTCAGGACAAACTTCAAACCCCGCTTTTTTAAAAACAGCACCGCAGAAAATGGCTGTTTTGATAGCTTCGGCAGTAATATGAGGAGCCATGAAAAATCCTTGCAAAATTTCACGGTTAAACCCAAAAGTAGGACCGACGTGTTTTCCCTGACCAATGCAATTAAGTTTATATGCCGCAAGCTCAACATATTTTTGTTTTCCTGCAATATATGCACCGCCACGGGCAATCCCGCCACCGGGGTTTTTAATGAGCGAACCTGCCATAAGGTCGGCACCTACTTGTGGAGGTTCGTTTTCTTCTGTAAATTCACCATAGCAGTTGTC
>JAZSKF010000178.1:0-5501 GCA_045534715.1 Clostridia bacterium
CAATACCTATTTCTTCTGCAATGCTGCCCCTGTCAACATGGGCAATTTTATTATAAGCTTTCACTAATCTCACCCCACAATGCAAAAACAAAGACGAGCAAACGGCGTCTTCACATAGGTATTATTCGCCTAAAAATTATAATTTTTATGGTGCAAGGCCGTTTCAAAGATAAGCTTTTTAGAATTATATAAGGAATAAAAAACCCGCAATACTGTCGTATTACGGGTTTTTTTGACAAAGTATAAACTAAAAAGATTGTTTTGAAACCGAACAATCCCTATGTGAAGACGCCGAATCCCGTCTCATTTTTATGCCTATTCAGCAGTTTTAACAACTTCTTTACCGTTATAATACCCGCAGGCTTTACAGATTCTGTGTGGCATTTTGTATTCGTGACACTGAGGACATTCTACCATGCCGGGGATTAAAAGCTTCCAGTTAGCTCTTCTTTTATCTCTTCTTGCTTTTGATGTTTTCCTCTTGGGTACTGCCATACCTAAGACACCTCCTCATTAAAATAAAACAAATTATTTACTTGAATAAATTATTTAATACATCTAACCTGGGGTCTGTCGGTTCATCGTCGCAACCGCAACAGGTAAGATTTCTGTCCGCCCCGCATTTTGGGCAAAGACCTTTGCAGTCTTCCCTGCACAAATAACGCAGAGGCGAGGCTGTGAGAAAGTTGCTCAACGCAAGCTCGCCAATGTCCACATCCGACCCCTCCAGACATATAACATCATCGTCCTCGGTGGGTCCGGTGGCATTCACAATGCGCTCGACAAAATCAAAGTCCACATCTTTGACCACGTCTTTCAGGCACCTCGCACAAACAGTCTTAAGACTCCCTGTGACATGCGCCGAAATTTCAACTCTTCCGCCTATATTTTCTGCTCTGCCTTTTATATGGACAGGATTGTAAAAAGAAACGGGTGTTCCGAAAAATTCCTCGTCTTCAAAACACACCTGCTCAGAAAACTCCTTTGAGGCTCCGTTGTTATTAAAAACATCTATCAATTCCAACTTGCGCCCAACCTCCATATACAAGATAACAGACATATAGGTATATTATATCCTCATTTTTCCGTTTTGTCAAGAGTAGTTTATGGGATAAATTACACAATTTTTAAAACCAGAGCCGTTATCATTTATATCTTATGCTTAAATTTGTTCCACAGAATTGTTGCAATAGTGCATCACGCAAAGCTTGTAACTGCAATCATTGTCCATATAAATGTAATTGTGTTCCACCCCCATTTGTCCGCTATAACATCTGCAATAAATATTCCCAGAGCAGAGAAACCGTTTAAAATACCCGACACTGTTCCCACATAATAAAAAAGCTTCCATGTGCTTAACATGGAAGCTTTTTATACCCTTTTTATTGGTTTTCGCTTATAACTTTCTGAACCACGTTGGGAGGAGCCTGCTCATATCTTTCAAACTGAAGCGTAAATTCTCCTCTGCCCTGAGTCATCGAACGAAGTTCTATAGCATATTTGTTCATTTCGCTCATAGGAACTTCTGCAACAATTTTTTCAGGTTCAATACCTAAAACTCTGCCGCGGCGTTTGTTTATGTCGCCCATAATATCGCCTGTATATTCGTCAGGAATTGAAACTTCAAGATGTCCGATTGGTTCAAGAAGTATGGGACCTGCTTTCACAAGCTCTTTAAATGCAAGGTGAGCAGCCATTTTAAATGCCATTTCGGACGAGTCAACATCGTGGTAGGAACCGTCATACAAAATAGCTTTTATGCCAACAACCTTGTAACCCGCCTGGATACCTTCCGACATCATTTCTGTGAGACCCTTTTCAACTGCAGGATGATAGTTCTTTGGAACGCTGCCGCCGAAAATTTTCTCTTCAAATACCAAGCCTTCGCTGTCACACGGTTCAAATTCAATTTTAACATGACCATACTGACCGTGACCGCCCGACTGTTTTTTATGTTTTCCTTCGGCCTGGATTTTCTTTGTGATTGTTTCTCTGTATGTAACCTTTGGCTGAACAACGTTAACTTCTGTGCCGGCAGCTTTAAGTCTGCTTACCGCAACATCAAGATGCTGGTCGCCAAGACCTGTAACAAGCAGCTGTTTGATTTCGCTGTTGCTTTCAAATTTAAGAGTTGTATCTTCTTCCGCAAGTTTTGTAAGACCTGCAGCAATTTTGTCTTCATCGCCTTTTGCTTTTGGTTCAAACGCCATTGTATATGACGGGTTGGGGAAACCTATTGGAGCAAGCGGAGCAGAAGCTATCTGTGCGGCAAAAGTGTCGCCTGTTTTTGTTGATGTCAGTTTTGCAACAGCAAATATATCACCTGCGTGTGCCATATCCATTTCTATCTTTTCTTTTCCTCTGAGCGCCATTACGCCACCGATTTTTTCTGTTGCCGAACGGTTAACATTGTATACCGTAGCGTTTTTGGAAATGGTACCCGCATAAACTCTTACAAGAGAAAGTTTTCCTACGAAGGAATCATTTATGGTTTTGAATACTCTTGCGCAAAGAGGTTTGTCATCGCCAAATTCTACCACGTCGCCGTTTTCGGCAATGGTTGCCGGCATATCTGCAGGCGACGGACCAAAGCGTTCAATTATTCCAAGAAGGGAATCCACGCCTTTGTTTGTCAGCGCACTGCCATATGTTACAGGATAGAGCGACTTTTCAATAATAGCTTTTTTTGTACCATTTTTAAAATCTTCCACAGTGAAAGGCTCGTCTGAGAAGAATTTGTCCATAAGAGCTTCGTCAGTTTCTGCAATAGCTTCGCATATTGCTGCTTTTGCATTCTGAAGTTCAGCGTAATACTCGTCCGGAACATCTGTTTTTCTCATTTTGTCATTTTCAAATATGTATGCAACACTGTCTATAACGTCGATAATTCCCTCAAATTTTCCACTGTTTAAAATAGGTATCTGCAACGGAAGAGCTTTTGGAGAAATATTTGTCTGTATTTCTTCCAGAACCTTTTTATAATCGCAATTTTCGTGGTCCATTTTGTTTATGAAAAACATTACGGGAAGACCAATTTTGTTTGCTTCTTTAAAAGCAATTTCTCCTCCCACTCTGGGACCGGACTTTCCGCTTGCAACAATTATACCCATGTCGCAAACACTCATCGCGCCATACATATCCCCAATAAAATCAAAATATCCGGGAGTATCAAGCACGTTAATCTTCTGGCCTGCATGTTCAAGTGCAACAAATGATGTTCTGACAGAGACTGTTCTTTTGGCTTCTTCAGCATCATAGTCGCTTACAGTATTACCATCCTCTACTTTACCCATACGGGAAATAACGCCTGTATCATAAAGCATTGCTTCTACAAGAGATGTTTTTCCTGCCTTACTGTGAGCAAGCAGTGCTACGTTTTTTATTTTGTCGCCGGTATAATTGCTCATTGTTTATCAACTCCTATAATGAATATCGCCGTGCTTTCAAGCACTGTATATATTATATCATAATCATTAAAAGTTGTATTTAGCATTTATGAACAATCATTTTTTTAATATATGTGCACTTTGTCAAAAAGTGCACAAATTGGACGAAATTATTTTATTTTATTTGTGCACTTTTCACAATGAGCGTCTTTCTGGTAAACCGCCGAGCAAAATGACTTTCTTTTCTTCCCTTTAAAAGACTCGAGAAAACGGATGTCCTCGTCCGCCAAGTCTGCTTTTTTCAGCAAATCGGGCCGTTTGAGCCATGTTCTGAAAAGAGACTGTTTTCTCTTCCACCCCGCAATGTTTTTGTGATGACCGGACAGCAGAATATCAGGTACACGTTTTCCTAAAATTTCTTCCGGTCTTGTGTAGTTGGGATATTCCAAAAGCCCGTTGTAGTGAGAATCTTCCTCGTAGGCAGAGCTGTCGGGTAGAACTCCCGGAATCATTCTGGAAACCGAATCTATCAGCGCCATTGCAGGAATTTCTCCGCCTGTTAAAACATAGTCGCCTATGGAAATTTCCATATCGACAATCTCTTCTATTACACGTTCATCTACTCCCTCATAATGACCGCACAGTATAGCTATCCTTGGTTTTTGCGCGAGCTCTTTCACCAGTTTTTGGTCAAGAACCTTTCCCTGCGGCGACATATAGACAGTAAAAACTTTTTCCCCCGCCGTAACATCTTTCCAGGCATCATATATGGGTTGTACCCCCATAACAAGCCCTGTACCGCCGCCATAAGCATAGTCGTCCACATTTTTATGTTTGTTTTTTGAATAATCTCTTATGTTTGTGCATTCAATTTCCAGAATTCCGTTTTTAACTGCACGACCTATTATGCTTTCGCCAAGCACCTCGCCAAACATTTGCGGAAAAAGAGTTAATATATCAAATCTCATGATTTTCTCCTTTTTTTGAAAAACAACCCCCAAGCGATGCCTTGAGGGTTGTTCATGTTTGTTATTCAATAACCGAAGCACATCTGTCGCAAAGAGTAGGGTGCTCGCTGTTTGTTCCCACGCTTTCGCTGAACATCCAGCAGCGTTCGCATTTTTCTCCGCTTGGTGCAGAAACCGTAAAGGAAGCAGGTGTTGCTTCACCTTTAAAGCTACCTTCCCCTTCAGACACTTTTGCAGAAGACACAATGAGAAGTGTTTTTAAAAGGTCTTCATTTTCTTTCAGGAAACTGTAATATTCGCCTTTTGCAAAAATTTCAACCGCAGCTCCGAGAGAATGGCCTATAATCTTTGCATTTCTCGCTTCTTCGAGCGCTTTCTGAGCGTCGCTTCTTAAAGCGATTAGCTTGTCATATTTTTCTTCCAGCTGTGCATTTTCATATTTTGCCTGATATGCCGGCATATCGTTTAGTATGATACTTTCAGTGTTATCATTTTTGCTGTGCGGCATATTTTTCCACATTTCTTCTGTTGTGAATGCAAGTATTGGAGAAAGCATTTTAACAAGCGCATCAAGAATTGTATAGATAGCTGTCTGCGCACTTCTTCTTTCAACGCTGTCCGCTTTTTCTGTATACAATCTGTCTTTTATAACGTCCAGATAGAAGTTACTCATATCTACAACACAGAAATTGTGAATTGCATGGTATACCACATGGAACTCAAAAGCTTCGTATGCTTCGTTAACTGTTTTTATGAGCTTTTCAAGTTTCATAAGCGCCCATTTGTCAAGCTCGGACATATTTTCGTAGCTAACCGAGTTGTTGTCCGGTTCAAAGTCGCTTATGTTACCAATGATATATCTTGCTGTGTTTCTGATTTTTCTGTATCCTTCCGAAAGCTGAGCCAGAATATCTTTTGAAATTTTGATATCTGTTTTGTAGTCGGAAGATGCAATCCACATACGGAGGATGTCCGCGCCGTTTGTATTTATGATTTCAAGCGGGTCAATACCGTTGCCCAAAGACTTGGACATTTTTCTTTTTTCCTCGTCAATTACCATACCGTGAGTGAGTACGCTTCTGTAGGGCGCAACGCCATAGTTTGCAACGCTGACAAGAAGAGAGGACTGGAACCAGCCTCTGTACTG
>JAZSKF010000068.1:0-6152 GCA_045534715.1 Clostridia bacterium
TGTGGAAGCCACGGGGTCAAGGCCGGCAGTGGGTTCGTCAAGAACAATCATTTTCTTTGTGGCACAAAGTGCACGTGCAAGAAGAACTCTTTGCTGCTGTCCGCCCGAGAGCTCCTGAAAACTGGTTTTCTTTAAATCTGATATTCCCATAAATTCAAGACCTGCAAGTGCAACTTTTTTGTCATACTTTGAATAAAAAGGTTTAAACCGGCAACTGTTTAATCTTCCTGAAAGAACAACCTCAAAAACACTTGCGGGAAAATCTTTTTGCATATCTGCTTTTTGGGGGAGATATCCTATTTCGGCTGGCTTAATGTCCTTTCCCAAAAGTATTTTTCCGCTGGAGGGAGATTTATGTTTTAAAATACCTTTAATAAGTGTACTTTTGCCTGAACCGTTTTCTCCCAAAATGCTGAGATAATCGCCACTGTTTAATTTGAGAGAAATGTCTGATAAAATTTCTTTACCCTCATAACTAAAACAAACATTTTTGCATTCTATTGCCGACATGTTCAGTTCAATGCCTCCTTAAGTACATGAAGATTATTTTCCATTAAAAGAAGATATGTTTTTCCTGCGCTGAAATCTTCTTTTGATATGTTGTGACATGAAGAAAAAAGACGTTTTTTTGCTCCGGTAGCCTCACATATAGTGTCAGCAAGCTTTTGGTTTGACATTTCAATATAGAAAACAACCGGTATTTCTTCTTCTTTTACTTTGTCAATCAGAAAAGCCACAGTATGGGCAGATGGTTCGCTTTCAGAAGTACATCCGGGGAAAGCAGCATAATAGTCAAGATCGTATGCCTCGGCAAAATACATCAGTGGGAACCTGTCTGCAACAACAAAGGTTTTGCGCTTGCTCTTTTCCACAACATCATTAAATACCGAATGAAGATTTTGCAGTTTCTCTACATATTTTTCAGCATTTGTTTTATAAAACATGCTATTTTCATTGTCCAACCTGCAAAGTGTGTCTGTGAGCGAATTTACAATGGTTATTGCGTTTTGAGGTGCAGTCCATACATGTTCATCAAAAGTTTTTTCGTGATGATGGTGCTCTTCCAACTGCATTCCGTCAACCATTTTTTCTTCTGTTGGAGAAATTTGGTCCATTAACGAAAAAGCAGTTAATCCGTCAGGAGATGTATCAAGAATATCGCAAACCCATTTATCAGACTCTCCACCAACAAAAATAAAAAGGTCGCATGAACCAATTTCAATAATATCTTTTGGAGAAGGTTCATATGAATGAGTATCAACACCCGGGTCTATAAGCATAGACAAACTTACCTTATCACCTGCAATTTCTCTCATAAAATCGTAGGGGACAAAGGCGGTGGACAAAACACGAAGTTTTTCGCCATTGTCAAAGTCTGTTTTTTTAGCGGAACATCCTGACAAAAGCAGTATTGAAAATAATAAAAAGATAACTAATTTTTTCATAGTTTTGCCTCCGCGGATATAACACAATTTTCACATTTTCCTACAATGGTTGTTTTAAATGCATCTGCTTCGAAATTATATGAGTTTAAAAGGTTTGTATGAAGTTTTGCAGAGATATCAGATTCGAGGTGAATAAGCTTTCCACAATCGGAGCATTTCAAATGAAAATGTGCGTGGCAAGAATCTGCACCAAGAAACTCGTAGAAAAATTTTCGTGAATTTTCATTTGCCGACTTACGAACAAGACCTTCCTTTGTGAGCTTGCCGATCAGTCGGTACAATGTGCTTTTTCCAGCGGG
Source organism: Clostridia bacterium (assembly GCA_045534715.1). GTDB lineage: Bacteria > Bacillota > Clostridia > RUG12999 > RUG12999 > RGIG7450. The sequence continues at coordinate 1,745 of JAZSKF010000068.1, forward strand.
AAACTGTGCGGCAATCTCGTCTACTGTCAGTTGTTTTCCACTGTTTCTGCTTAAAAAATCTATAAGTAATTTTCTTTGTTCGGTTTGATATGTTTTTGTCATTATTTTTTCCCTCACTCGAAATTGAGAATTATTCTCAAATTATATCACTTTTGAATAAAAAAATCAAGAGTAATTTTTTGTTCATTTGAAAAAGGATTTTTTGTAAATGTGTCGTTTAATAATATATAAAGTGGAAGATTATGAGGAGGAATGACCATAAATGAAAATTGTTGCGTTAAACGGCAGCCACAGAAATGATGGTAGCTCGGCTTTTCTTTTAAACAGACTTAAAGAAAAATGTGAGAAAAACGGGTTTGAAATGACCATTTTAAATACATACGAAATTATGAGAGATGTTAAAAATCCTTTTTGCATAAGCTGCAGTTCGCCCTGCAACGGCGTTTGCTATAAGGGTACTAAACTTGAAAAGGCGTTTGACGAGATTGACAGATGCGACCTTCTGGTTGTTTGTTCGCCGGTATATTTCGGCACTGTGAGTGCTCAGCTTAAAGCTTTTTTTGATAAAACAAAAAGACCAAGAGCAGAAAAAAGATGGGTTGGAAAGCTTGCCACAGCAATGGCAGTGGGCCATTCTAAATATGGTGGGCAGGAAAATACGGTCCTTGCACTTCAGTCAATGCTTTTTACTGAAGGGTTTGTAATTTTTGGCGATGGTTGCAGTTATGATGCGGGACATGGTGGACTGTGTGCTCAAAGCCCGGCAGAAGAAGACGGTTATGCAATTGAAAGAGTAGACATTCTTGCCGACAAAATTTTACAGCTGTGGAAGTGATTATATGACAATTCGTGAAATTACAGAAAAAAATGAACATTTAATGCTTTCGAAAGATGCTACCTTTTCTGACTGTTCGCGCGGTAGAGAGGTTTATGTTGAGCCTTGTGAGCTGAGAACAGAGTTTCAAAGGGACAGGGACAAAATCATTCATTCAAAATCTTTCAGAAGACTTAAACACAAAACACAGGTATTTATTATTCCGGATGAGGACCATTTCAGAACAAGACTCACCCATACACTTGAGGTTTCGCAAATTGCAAGAACGGTGGGCAGGGGCTTAAGGCTTAACGAGGATTTAATTGAAGCTATTTCACTCGGTCATGACCTTGGGCACACTCCGTTTGGCCATTCCGGAGAAAGAGCTCTTCAAAAGCTTAATCCCGACGGTTTTGAACACAATCAGCACAGTCTCAGGATGGTGGAGGTTCTTGAACAGGGAAAAGGGCTTAATCTGACCTGGGAGGTACGGGACGGCATTTTAAACCACAGGTCACATCTTACTCCGTCAACTCCGGAAGGTAAAGTTGTTCGCATTTCAGACAAAATTGCATACATAAATCATGATATTGACGACGCGCAGAGGAGCGGAATTCTTTGTGCAGAAGATTTGCCGCTAACTTGCAAAAAGGTACTTGGGAAAACCCATGCGGAAAGAATTAACACCCTGGTCCGCGACCTTGTGATGAATGGGCTTGAGTTTACGCCTGAAGTAGATGATGCAATGAGGGAACTCAGAAAATTTATGTTTGAAAGAGTGTATAACGAAAAAAGCATCAAAGACGAAGAGGTCAAAGTTCATAATCTGATAGGGGAAATCTATGAGTATTACAAAGCATTCCCCGAAAAAATGGAAGATTATGACCCAAACAAAGAAAAAAATCTTGACAGAGTTGTAACCGACTATATTGCCGGAATGACAGATGAATATGCTATCAATACTTTTGAAAAACTGTTTCTTCCAAAACCTTATAAAAAAATAAAAAGGGTTTGAGGGATATTTGTCGAAAGAAAAGATATACACTATAGGGAGGAAAAAGATAATGGCATCCTACTACCCGGATGAACTTATAACAGAAATAATTGCTGCCAATGACATTGTGGATGTTGCATCGTCTTATATGAAACTTAAGAGGAGCGGCAATGGCTACAAAGGGCTGTGTCCTTTTCATGGAGAAAAAACGCCCTCTTTTCATATTTCGCCCGACAAACAGCTTTATCACTGCTTTGGCTGCGGAGTTGGTGGCAGTGTTCTGCAGTTTGTGATGAACATTGAAAATCTGGATTTTGTTGATGGAGTGAAATTTCTTGCAGCAAGGGCGAATATTACTTTGCCTGAGGGTGATTCCAAAGAAGAAAGTGACAAACTGCACAGGAGGAAACAGACAGTTTATAAGATAAACTCGCTTGCAGCAAAGTTTTACTATGACAATCTTGTGTCAAGTGAAAACAAACACATACAAAATTATCTGATAGACCGGGTCATTGATGGTGAAACGGCCGTCAGGTTCGGAATTGGATATGCACCGGATGAATTTGACAAGTGTGCAAAATTTCTGCTTGGCGAGGGGTTTTCAGAGGAAGAACTTCTTGATGCCGGGATTGTCAGAAAAAGCGAAAAAACAAATAAGGTTTACGACTTTTTCAGAGGAAGAGTTATTTTCCCTATAATTGATGTTAGAGGGAATGTAGTTGCTTTTGGCGGGCGTGTAACCGACAAATCGCTTCCCAAATATTTGAATTCGTCCGATACAGTTGTATTTAATAAAAGTAAAACGCTTTTTGCACTAAACTATGCAAAAAATCATTGCCACGAAAGACTTATTCTGTGTGAAGGTTATATGGACGTAATTGCACTTCATAAAGCAGGCTTTAAAAATGCAGTTGCGGCGCTTGGTACGGCTTTTACAAAAGACCACGCCAAAATTATTTCGCGCTATACTCAAGAGGTTTTACTCTGTTACGACAGTGACGAGGCGGGACAGAAAGCAACTGCGGCGGCAATTTCCATATTAAAGGAAATGAATATAAGGACTAAGGTTTTAAATATTCCCGGAGCAAAAGACCCGGACGAGTTTATAAAAAATAAAGGCGCAAAAGCGTTTGAGGAACTTATAAATGGCTCGGAAAATGCAGTATTGTATAAAATTAACAAATTAAAACAAAAATATAATACGGATATTCTGGAAGAAAAAATCGAACTTGTAAACAGTGTTGCAGAAATTCTTTCGGAAGTTGACAATGCAATTGAACTTGAATTTCTGGTTAAAGAAATTTCCGGGCAGATGGGAATAAGTAAAGAATCGCTTGAAGCCCAGATTAAATCAATAAAATATAATAAAGACAAAAAGAATTTTAAAAGAGAAGTAAGAAAAGCCGGCCAGCATGAAACGGACAAGGAAAGTATGCTGCTGAGTCTTATGGCCACAAACAATACCGTTTATAATAAAATGAAAGACCTGGTAGATGAGAGTTTTTTTGAAAAACCTGCCTGCAGAGAATTTTTCAGGAAACTTACTCAGTTCAGAGAAAAGGGTATAAATGCGGATGTGGCACAGATTTTAGCTTCTCTTGAAAGTGAAAGTGCGGGGCAGGTTGCACGGTTTGTCGCTTCTGAACAACCCTATGAAGACCCTGTAAAAGCTGCTGAGGATATTTTTGCTGCAGTGAAAAATTCGAAAAACAAACCGGGAGAGATAAAATCGCCCGAAGAACTTGAAAAAATTATTGAACTTATCAAACAACAGAAGAAATAATCCGGAGGATAACAAGATGGAATCTAACGAAAAAGTATTAGCCATTAAAAAGCTTATAGAAATGGGAAAGAAGAGAGCCGTATTGTCTTATAAGGATGTTGAGGAAACAATCGGCGATCTGGAACTTGAACCGGAACAGATTGAAAACATATACGAAGAGCTTGAAAATTTAGGAGTTGAGATTGTAAACGACCTGGACAAAGAGCTTGAGGAAATTCAGCAAAACGGTGAAGAAAAAATTGATATTACACTTCCCGACGGAATAAGTGTTGACGACCCTGTCAGAATGTATCTTAAAGAGATTGGCAAAGTGCCTCTTCTAACAATAGAAGAGGAAGCGGTGCTTGCTCAGAAAATGGTTGATGGCGACGAAAATGCAAAGAAAAAACTTGCCGAAGCCAATCTTCGTCTTGTTGTTAGTATCGCAAAAAGATATGTCGGCAGAGGAATGATGTTCCTTGATCTCATCCAGGAGGGAAACCTAGGGCTTATAAAAGCTGTTGAAAAGTTCGACTATAATAAAGGTTATAAATTTTCCACATATGCAACATGGTGGATAAGACAGGCAATTACCCGTGCTATTGCCGACCAGGCAAGAACAATAAGAATACCTGTTCATATGGTTGAAACAATTAATAAGTTAGTAAGAGTTTCAAGACAATTGGTTCAGGAATTGGGAAGAGAGCCTACACCAGAAGAACTATCTAAAGAACTTAATATGCCGATTGATAAAGTTAGAGAGATTTCAAAAATTTCACAAGAGCCTGTTTCGTTAGAAACTCCAATTGGTGAGGAAGAGGACAGTCATTTAGGTGAC
>JAZSKF010000241.1:0-1811 GCA_045534715.1 Clostridia bacterium
GATATTAAAAAAATTGCACTTGAAAAGCACTATGACTGGAAAGGTAAAATAGAAGTTGTTTCCCGCACACCAGTGAACAACAGTGACGATTTGTCGACTGCGTATACTCCCGGTGTTGCTGAACCCTGTCTTGTTATTAAAGACAACCCTGAAAAATCTTATGAGCTCACTCGCAGATGGAATCTTGTTGCAGTTATTACTGACGGTTCTGCTGTTTTGGGTCTGGGCGACATTGGTCCTGAAGCAGGAATGCCTGTTATGGAAGGAAAATGCGTTCTTTTTAAAGAATTTGCAGATGTGGATGCTTTCCCTCTTTGTGTTAAGACTCAGGATGTTGACGAGCTTGTAAAGACTATTTATAACATTTCCGGCAGCTTTGGCGGAATAAACCTGGAAGATATTGCAGCTCCCAGATGTTTTGAAATTGAACGCAGACTTAAAGAAATTTGCGATATTCCTGTTTTCCACGACGACCAGCATGGTACTGCAATTGTTGTTGCGGCAGCTCTTTTAAATGCACTTAAGGTTGTTAAAAAGGATATTGACAAAATTAAACTTGTTATAAATGGTGCAGGTTCTGCAGGTATTGCAATTGCAAACCACCTTCTTCGCCTGGGCGTGAAAAATATGATTCTTTGCGACAAGTTTGGAATTATATGCGAAGGTATGGAAGGGCTTAACTCTGCTCACGAGGAAATGAGTAAGAAAACAAACAGAGAAAAAATAACAGGTACACTTTCGGATGCTCTTGTTGGTGCAGATGTGTTCATAGGCGTTTCTGCTCCTAATATCGTAAAAGCAGAAAACATCAAATCCATGAACGAAAACCCAATCGTGTTCCCGATGGCAAACCCTGTTCCTGAAATTACCCGTGATGAAGCACTTGCAGCAGGGGCTGCAGTTGTGGGCACAGGTCGTTCAGACTTCCCCAACCAGATAAACAACGTTCTTGCTTTCCCGGGAATATTCAGAGGAGCTCTGGATGTTCGTGCAAGTGAAATAAACGAAGAAATGAAGCTTGCAGCTTCCTATGCTATTGCAAATCTCGTTTCGGACGAAGAACTCACTGCAGACTACATTTTGCCCAAAGCTTTTGACAATCGCATAGGCAAAACAGTTGCAGAAGCTGTTGCAAAAGCTGCAGTTGAAACAAAAGTTGCAAGAAAATAAGAAATAAAATAAAACCCGTCTTACTTTTTTGTAAAATGGGTTTTATCTTTCATAGGAGACAAAATGAAAAAGATTGAAACAGTAAAAGCTCCTGCGGCAATAGGCCCCTATTCTCAGGCAATTAAATCGGGCAATCTGGTTATAACTTCCGGACAGATACCGATAGACCCCAAAACAGGGGAGTTGACGGGAGAAGACATTTCTGCTCAGACAGAGCAGGTTATTAAAAACCTTTCCGAGGTGCTTAAAGAGGCGGGTTGCGGGCTTGAAAATGTTGTGAAGACAACCTGCTTTTTAAAGGATATGAAAGATTTTGCAAAGTTCAACGAGGTTTATGCAAAATATTTCACCGGACGGCCGGCTAGGTCGTGCGTTGAAGTTGCGGCTTTGCCCAAGGGCGCTCTTGTTGAAATTGAGGTTATTGCAGAAATTTAGTTTTTCGGGAGAAGAGTATGGAAAATATTATTTTTATTCTGGAAATAATAGGTTCGGTGGCGTTTGCAATGTCAGGCGCAATTCTCGGCATAAAAAAGAAGTTTGACATTTTTGGCATAATTATACTTGGTGCTATTACCACAGTTGGCGGCGGAGTACTCAGAGACATTGTTATAGGAGTTACCCCACCCGTTATGTTCACAAAC
>JAZSKF010000087.1:0-6995 GCA_045534715.1 Clostridia bacterium
ATATAAGACGGGCTTGTGGTCTGAAACATATTTACAAAATGCTGCATAGCAGAAAAATCAACATTTTCCGAAATGTGCAGCAAAGCCGTTTGGGTGGGCGCCGGCAAGGTTTTGTGAACACTCATAACCGAAATGTCTGCAAATTCTGCCACATTTTGTGGAAGAAGCGGAGAAAATGCAAAGTGCGCTCCGTGTGCACTGTCAACCGCAAGTATTACCCCATATTTTTTGCAAACTGCCGAAATTGCCGGTATATCTGAGCAGATGCCGTAATAGTTGGGCGAGGTCAGATATACGCTTTTTATGTTGGCGTTTTGTTTAAGAGATTCTTCTATTTGTTCGGAAGAAATTCTGCCCGGAACAAGATGGTCCGGAATTATGGACGGAGTTATAAAAACAGGGGACAATCCAAAAATGGAAATGGCATTTATTGCAGAAATATGGCAATTTCTGTCAACAAGCACTTTTCCGCCCAGGGATGCCATAAAGGCAAAAGCAGAAAGAATGCCCGAACTTGCTCCGCCAAGCAGCATAAAAGAATGGGCTGCACCATATATTTTGGCAATATCCTTTAAACTGTCTTTCAAAATTCCGTTGGGCGAAAGCAAATTGTCTGTCCCGTCAATTTCCGTGAAATCGAGCGAAAAGATATCTCTTTTATACAAGCGTGGAATGGCTTTTCCGCCCTTTGAACCGGGCATATGAAAAGGAATTCCGCTTGTTTTTCTTATTTTTTTTAAGGTGTGGTATAACAGTTTCATTTTACTGAAAAATCTTCAGGACGATCCTGTTTATAACCAAAAAAGTAGAGGAGACAGTCCACAATTCTTTCGGAAGCTGTTCCGTCACCATAAGGATTTGCGGCATGTGCCATAGCAAGATATTCTCCCTCATTTGTGAGAAGTGTTTTTGCCATTTCAAAAATGGTGTCCTTGTCGCAGCCGGCAAGTTTTGCTGTTCCGGCAGCAATAGCTTCCGGACGTTCTGTTTCGGTGCGGAGAACAAGAACAGGTTTTGCCAGAGCGGGAGCCTCCTCCTGAAGACCGCCCGAGTCGGTCATTACCATATAACAACGCTTCATAAGATTATGAAGCTCGTCAACGTCAACAGGGTCTATGAGATGAATTCTGTCGTGCCCTGAAAGAATTGAGAAAACAGTTTCTCTTACAGCCGGATTGAGATGAACAGGGTAGATAAATTCAACATCTTCATAGCTGTTAGCAAGGTCCAAAACTGCATGACAGATATTTTCAAGCGGCTTGCCAAGATTTTCACGTCTGTGAGCAGTTAAAAGAATAACTTTCTTGCCTTCAAAGTCTATTTCTCTAAGTTTTGGGTCTTTGAACTTATAATCTTCTTTTACAGTATATTTTATAGCATCAATTACCGTGTTGCCGGTAATGTATATATTTTCTTCGTCTATAGATTCTTTCAGCAGATTGTTTTTGTTGGACATGGTGGGAGAAAAATGTATGTCCGCAATGGCGCCTGTCAGTTTGCGGTTCATTTCTTCCGGGAAAGGAGAATATTTGTCGTATGTACGAAGCCCTGCTTCAACGTGCCCCACTTTTATCTTGTTATAGAAAGCTGCCATAGAGCCTGCGAAAGTTGTTGAAGTGTCCCCATGGACTAAAACAATGTCCGGTTTTGATTCCTGCATAACCTTGTCAAGCCCTGTAAGAGCAAGAGTGGTGATGCCGGCAAGGGTCTGGCGTTCTTTCATAATATCAAGGTCATAATCGGCTTTGATTTTAAACATATCCATAACCATATCAAGCATCTGTCTGTGCTGTGCAGTGAGACAAACAATGCTTTCAATCATAGGATTTTTCTCCAGCTCCAGAACAAGCGGAGCCATTTTTATAGCTTCCGGTCTGGTGCCAAAGACAGTCATTACTTTAAGCTTTTTCATTTGGTCCTCCTTCAGACGATTCATCTGATGATTTATTTATTTCCTGTTCTCTGCGGGCGGCAATAACAATTGCAGCAATTAAAATGGGGAGAACAGATATCATAAGTATTATACCCTGTGCAACGCCGCGGGCTGCCATAACAACCGCACCTATTCCAAGCAGAGAACTTATTGAATATAAAATGGCAACAGCTTGTCTCTGGTTGAGGCCCATGTCAATAAGACGGTGGTGAAGATGTCCGCGGTCGGCAGACATAATGGATTTTCCGCTTAAAATACGTCTGACAATTGCAAAAAGCGTGTCAAACAGTGGAAGTCCAAGCACAAAAACGGGCAGCACAAAACTGATGAGAGCATAACCTTTAAAGAGTCCCTGAATGGAAATTACCGAAAGGACATAGCCCAGAAAAGTGGAGCCGGTGTCGCCCATAAAAATTTTTGCGGGGTTGGAGTTGAATGGCAAAAAGCCCACACAACAACCAACAAGAGCAGCTGCAAGAGGAGTTACACTGACATTTCCTATTATTATTGATATGAAAAGTATTGACAAAGAGGCTATTGAGGAAACGCCGGCAGCAAGACCATCAAGTCCGTCAATGAAATTAACCGCGTTTGTCATACCAACAATCCAAATAACCGAGATTATTTCCGCATAGGGAGAAGCAACTACAAAAGGTGCATCTCCGGATGAAAATGGTATCGAGAAGAATTTTATTGAATGCCCGAAATAGACGGCAACTGTCGCTGCAATAATCTGGAAGAAAAGTTTTGGTAGCGGATGAAGATTTTTTTTGTCGTCAATAATTCCGACAATTACTATTATAAGCGAGCCCAAAAGCAGTCCCAAAAGAGGGCGTGAATAGGGAACAAACACCGCTATGCTCACCAGAAAACCGTAGAACATAGCAAGACCGCCCATAAGCGGCATCGCTTTTTTGTGCATCCGTCTGTTGTCTTTGGGAATATCCACCACACCAAACCGCTGAGCAATGTGTTTTACTATTGGTGTTGCCATAAATGTTACGAGAAAGGATACTGCGAGTATGAAGAGTACGTTAGTTTCTAAAATCATAAGCTGTTCACCACCCGGTTAAATAATAAATCCTGTCTTTTTATAAACTTTTGACAAAGTTCTTGAAGCAATTTTAGATGCAATTTCTGCATTTTTTGTGTAAATACTAACAAGATAATCTTTGTTTTTGAGCAAATACTCATATTTTTCTCTGATGGGAGCAAGAGTTTGTGCAACGGCTTCACCGACAGCAAGCTTGAACTCGCCGTAGCCTTTACCATCAAACTCTTTTTCAACCTCAGCAATACTTTTGCCGGTTACCACGCTGTAGATAGATATGAGGTTATTTATACCCTCTTTACCATCAGCATATACAACCTTTGAATCACTGTCGGTAACGGCACGTTTGAACTTTCTTATTATGGTGTCGGTATCGTCGGTGAGAGAAATATAGGAGTTAACGTTTTCGTCCGATTTTGACATTTTTGAAAGAGGATTCTGCAGGCTCATTATTCTTGCACCTGTTTTTGCAATATAGGGTTCGGGGATTTTGAAAACCTCGCCATAAATACCGTTAAATCTTTCTGCAATGTCGCGGCATATTTCAAGATGTTGTTTCTGGTCCTGACCAACAGGCACAAGGTCTGTCTGATAAAGCAGAATATCTGCCGCCATAAGCGTGGGATATGTAAACAGTCCTGCATTTATATTTCCCGAATGTTTGGCAGATTTGTCTTTAAACTGTGTCATTCTGGAAAGCTCGCCCATCTGTGTGTAGCAGTTTAAAACCCATGCAAGCTGAGAATGTGCAGCAACGTGAGACTGAAAATAAAGCAAGCTTTTTTCAGGGTCAACACCGCAGGCAATAAGGAAAGACATAAGCTTCAGTGAATTTGCGCGCAGGTCTGCCGGGACCTGACGAACAGTTATTGCGTGAAGGTCAGCAACTGCAAAAATACACTCATAGTCGTCCTGCAGGGGAATCCAATTTTTTATAGCGCCGAGATAGTTGCCGAGAGTAATTATTCCTGACGGCTGAATGGCACTGAATATACGTTTTTTGTTTTCTGTATTCATAAGAGCCTCGCCTTTCTTTATAAAACTTCCGAGAGAGATTTTATTGCAAAGTCAATTTTTTCTTCAGGAACAAGAGAATAGTTGAGCCTGAAGGTGTTTGTCGGTTTTGACATATCAAGCATAAATGTGTGGCCGGGAACAAAAGCAACCTTTTTCTCAAGAGCTTTCTCGAGAAGTGCTTTACTGTCCGTGCCCTCCGGCATTGTGCAAAGGAGGAAGATTCCGCCTTCCGGTCGGGTGTAGGAACAATATTTGGGAAAATATTTGTCCATAGCATCAAGCATAAGAGAACATTTTCTGCCGTAAAGCTCACATATTTTTGCAATATGGTCGTCCAGAGAATAGTTTTTCATATATTCTGCCGCCATCATTTGTGTGAGAACGGGAGTGTGAACATCTGCCGACTGTTTTGCAACTGCTGTCTGTGCAATAATCTTGTTGTGACCGATAAGCCAGCCCACTCTCATGCCGGCAGACAGAATTTTTGAAAAGGAGCCTGTATAGATAACTCTGCCCTCTGTATCAAGCGATTTTAACGTAGGGACAGGCTCTCCACGAAATCTTAAATCGCCATAGGGGTTATCTTCAAGAATAAATACATTATATTTTTCTGCCAGAGCTATAAGTTTTTTACGTTTTTCAAGAGACATTGTTATGCCTGTTGGATTCTGGAAAGTGGCTATTGTATAAATAATTTTGATTTTCTCTGTTTTAAGATAGTTTTCCAGGATTTCAAGGTTCATTCCGTCTGATTCCGCCGGCACGCCGAAAAGCTTGCCTTTATAGGAACGGATGGAGTTGAGCCCGCCGATAAAAGAGGGAAGCTCGGCTATGACGCCGTCGCCGTCGTTTAACATAACTCTCATTATAAGGTCAATTGCCTGCTGGCCGCCGGTAGTGATGATGAGGTCGTCGTGGGGTCTGACATTTCCGATTTTTTCCATACGCGCTTTTACCAGCTCGCGAAGAGGAGAATATCCCTCGGTGACGCCATACTGGAGTGAAACGCCGGGATTATCCTTTAAAAGTTTTGCGGCAATTTCCGAAAGCTCTTTTGCGGGGAAGCTTTCAACTGCTGGGCTGCCACCTGCAAGGGAAATTATATCCGCCTGGCCTAAAAGTTTGAAAATTTCTCTTATTTCAGAACTTTTAATTCCCGCCATTCTGCTTGAAAATACATTTGAAAAATCCATAGTAATTATATTCCTTTCTCGTCAAAACCAAAATTCTTTAAATCTCTTAATTCGTTCCGCCAACCGTCACGGACTTTAACCCAGAGGTCAAGAAAAACTTTTTTCTCTAAAAGCTCTTCCAGCTCCACACGGGCAGAAGTGCCGATTTTTTTGAGCATATCGCCTTTTTTGCCGATTATAATGCTTTTGTGAGAATATTTCTCGCAATAAATTGTGGCATTTATTGAAATGAGTTTTTCATCATCTTTATACTGCAGAATTTCCACCGCTGTTCCGTGGGGGATTTCCTGGTCTAAAAGATTGAGCATTTTTTCTCTCACGATTTCCGCTGCAAGCGCACGTTCGCGAACGTCTGTCACCATATCCTCCGGATAGAATCTCGGACCTTCGCCTAAAAGAGATTCAATCTCGCTTATGCAAATATCAACACCGTCGCCTTTTTTTGCAGAAATGGGAACAGTTGCATCAAAATCCATAAGCTCGTTATATTTCACAATCTGTTCGGGAATAAGACTTTTACTGCATGCATCAATTTTATTTATAACAAGAATAGCAGGAAGTCCGCTGGATTTTATCTTTTCTATAATTTCTTTTTCAATGGGATGAACATCTCTGTCGGCAGAGGTTACAAAAAGAATAACATCTGCTTCAAAAATGCTATCTCCGGCAGCGTTTACCATATATTCGCCAAGTTTGTTTTTGGGGTTATGGATGCCGGGAGTGTCAATGAAAATCATCTGACTTTGGCGAGTTGTTCTTATGGCAATAATTTTGTTTCTGGTTGTCTGAGGTTTTGCAGAGATGATAGCCACCTTCTGCCCGACAATTTTGTTGGTGAGAGTGGATTTGCCCACGTTGGGCATACCTACAACTGCAATGAACCCCGATTTAAAATTTTTCATTTTATTCTCCAATCTATATTTTCTTCCCGCCGATAGGCTTTTTGGAAGGTGTGCCCGCTTTTCTCGGATATATATCCGGGCAGGAAGAAATTTTTTCTACAACTACAATTTTATGGGACAAATCGGTAAAAGGAATTTCTACATTTGCAATTTCTTTTATTTTGCCGCCAAGTACATTGATGGCTTTTTCTGCAGCTTCCAGCTCTTCTTTTGCTGCAGGCCCTTTAAGTGCTAAAAATGTGCCGCCCACTTTGACATAGGGCAAACAATATTCGCACAGTGTGGACATATTTGCAACCGCTCTTGACAAAGCAACGTCATATTTTTCGCGGTGGAGCTTGTCCCTGCCACCGTCTTCTGCACGTGCATGGACGGTTCTTGTGTTTTTCAGAGAAAATTCTGAAATGACACGGTCAATAAAGCTGAGCCTTTTTGCAAGCGAATCAAGAAGTGTGAGCGAAATATCGTCTCTTACAAATTTAATGGGAAGACCGGGAAAACCGGCTCCGCAGCCCACATCAATAACACTTGCATTTTCCGGTATAAGCCGGGCAGCTGTGATACTGTCCAGAAAATGTTTTGTAACAATTTCCTCCGGCTCTGTTATCGCAGTTAAGTTCACGCTTTCGTTTGTGGTAACAAGCATATCTGAAAAAGTGATGAAATTTTCTGCCAGTTCATTGGAAATTTCCATTCCGAGCAGTTGGCATCCTTTTTTTAGAAGTTCAGTCATTTTAGCATCCTCGCTGTTCAAGATATACCAGAAGAACCGCAACATCCGATGGAGAAACACCCGAAATTCTCGATGCCTGACCAAGTGAAACCGGTTTTATTTCACTCAGCTTCTGTCTTGCTTCAAGACGAAGACCGGAAATTGAGTGATAGTCTGTGTCCGCCGC
>JAZSKF010000057.1:0-7620 GCA_045534715.1 Clostridia bacterium
TTTTGTCGTTGAACAGAAATTTTGCTGTCATACCTGGTATCATTAGATAAATTTCTGTTCAACAAGGTTTTCTGAAAAATTAGAGAAAATATCTGTAAAGTATTAAGTTCATATTAAAAACAATAATTATATAATAAAAAATGTAGATGAAAATAAATTGAACAAAATCTGACAAACAAAAAATCTGAATAATGTTAAATAATACATATTGTAAAAAAATACAGAAGCAGTAAAAAACAGGGAAAGTCAACTTTTCTAAAGGAAATTGTCAAAAAACCTTGACAAAATCTTTTCGGCATTATATAATTCTAATTGGGCAAAATATCAATTTTGCCCAATTAGAATTTCGAAAGAAGGTTTTTATGATGAAATCTGTCTTCCCCGGTGGCTTTAAAGATGTTCCGTACTATGTTAAGGACTTTTTAAATTACCAGACAGTTATTCAGGGCAAATCAAAAAATACAGTTTTGGAATATCATTATGATCTCAGAACATTTTTGAAATTTTTAAAAACAGTTTTATATTCTGAAGCTGTAAAAGATTTAACTTTTGAAGAAGTTGTTGTTACAGATGTTACTCTTGATGATATAAAAAAAGTTACCTTAAGCACTTTATATGAATATCTTTCATTTTTAAATACAGTTCGCGGAAACGATACATCTGCAAGAGCAAGAAAAATTTCAAGTCTCAGAGCATTTTTCAAATATATGACTGACAAGGCAGAGCTTTTAACAGAAAATCCCACTTTAAAGCTTGAAACACCAAAACTACGTAAATCTCTCCCCTCCTATCTCACTCTGGATGAAGCAAAAAAGCTGTTATCTGCAGTAAAAGATGGTGAATTCAAAGAACGTGATTTATGCATTATAACACTGTTTTTAAATTGCGGTATGCGTCTTTCCGAGCTTATAGGCATAAATTTAAGAGATATAAAAGATGATACAATAAGAATTTTAGGCAAAGGAAACAAGGAGCGCACAGTTTATCTTAATAAAAGTTGTCAGGCGGCTTTAAATAACTATTTAAGAGTACGACCGCGCGAAGGCGTTAAAGATGTTGATGCGCTTTTTTTAAGCAAAAGACGCTCAAGAATAAGCGATTCTATGGTGCAGACGCTTATTAAAAAGTATATTGAAGCAGCGGGTCTTGATTCCACAAAATATTCTCCCCATAAACTCCGCCATACTGCTGCAACTCTTATGTATAACTATGCCGATGTAGATATTCTTGTTTTGCAAGAAATTTTAGGACACGAAAATTTAAATACCACCAAAATATACACACATGTTGATAACAAAGAAGCCAAGGAAGCAGTAAGCAAACATCCTTTGGCATAGTTAAGGAGAAAACATGAAAAAGATATTAAGCTATACAAGACGCGCGGTCGATGATTATAATATGATTGAAGAAGGCGACAAAATTGCCGTTGGCGTTTCAGGTGGAAAAGATAGCATGGCACTGATGCTTGCACTGAATTCATTAAAGCGGTTTTACCCTAAAAATTTTGATATTGTTGCAATTTCACTTTCTATGGGGTTTGAGAAAATGGATTTCTCCCCTCTCGAAAGACTCGCCAAAAAAGAAAATATAAATCTGATTATTGAAAAAACACATATTGCAGAGATTGTTTTTGACGTCAGAAAAGAACCAAATCCCTGTTCTCTTTGCGCTAAAATGCGTAGAGGTGCTTTGCATGACGCCGCAATTAAAAACGGGTGCAACAAAGTTGCGCTGGGGCACCATTTTGACGACGTTATAGAAACTTTTTTTCTCTGCTTGTTCAATGAAGCCAGAATAAACTGTTTTTCGCCTGTCACCTACCTTGACAGAAAACAAATAACAATGATAAGACCCTTTATTTATCTCCCGGAAAAAGAGATTAAATATTTTGTAAATAAAAATGATATTCCTGTGTTACACAATCCATGTCCGGCAGACGGAAACACAAAAAGGCAGTATATGAAAGAACTTGTAAGAAATCTGGAAAAAGAAAATAAAGGACTTTATGAGCGTATCTTTCACGCTATAAAAGAGTCGGAAATTCAGGGGTGGAAAATATGACAAGAATTCTTATTTTTTCTGATTCTCACGGCGAAACAGAATATATAGAAAATGCTATTGAACGAATCATCGGTGTTGACTATATAATCCACGCCGGAGACAATGTAAAAGATGCCAGGGAAATTGAAATTTTGTATCCGGAAATAAAACATATTTATGTCAGTGGAAATTGTGATTTTTTTGACCCCGAACCCACAGAAAAAACACTTTCTATTGATGGAAAAACATTCTTTGTTTCGCATGGTCACCGTTTCGGTGTTAAGACGGGATTGGAAAATTTAAAAAGATATTGCACCGAAAATTCTGTTGATTGTGCAATTTTTGGGCATACACATATCCCCTGTTGCGTAAAAGAAAATGGTTCTCTGCTGATAAACCCCGGTTCTCCCGAAAGCGATGCAGGGGTTGGTGTTATTGAAATAGAAAACGACAATATAAATGGTTGTATAATTAAATAAAGGGTGCACAAAATAAGCTTAAATAGTTTTAAGGAGGATTTTTACCGTGACCACAATAAATTGCACTCTTGGATGTAAATATCAGAAAGAAGGCAAATGTATGCTAGACGATATAGAGTCTGCCGGCGACGGTGATGAACAATGTGCATATTTTTCTCCTTCAAAGCATGAAAAAAAAGACAAGTGACGGTGTTATCACTTGTCTTTTTTTATTATCAGCCCGGAGGCCATGTCATATCTCTTCCGCCAAGCAAGTGGAAATGAACATGTTCAACTGTCTGTCCGGCATCCGGACCACAATTTGTTACAACTCTGTAACCGCTATTTTCAACGCCTAACTGTTTAGCAATTTCAGCTGCAGAAAGAAAAATTTTAGAAATAAGCTCTGCATTTTCTTCATTCAAATCGTTTATGCTTTCAATGTGTTGTTTGGGAATAATCAAAACATGAACCGGAGCGACAGGACTTATGTCATTAAAAGCGTAAACATATTCATTTTCATATACTTTTGATGAAGGAATTTCTCCTTCAATTATATTACAAAAAATACAATTACCCATAATTTCATCAAACCTTTCTTTGTTATATCAGTGTTTCAACAAGGTCAAGTGCAGAATCAATTTTTGAAACGTCTTTAGCTCCGGCCTGCGCGGCATCAGGTTTTCCGCCACCGCCGCCACCGCAAGCTTTTGCAACCTCACGGATAATATTTCCTGCATGAATTCCTTTTTTAACAGCTTCAGCCGAAGCCATTGCAACAAGAACTGCTTTTTCGCCGCTGACACCTGCAAGAACAATTAAAATATCATTTTCTTTTTCTTTTAAACTGTCGCCAAGCTTTCTCAGTGCATCAGCATCCATATCAGGAAGTTTTGCGCAAACAACTTTCGTTCCTTTAACTTCTTTTGCTCTGGCAAGTAAATCTCCTGAAATATTACCTGCCATTTTAGATTTTAAAGAATCAATTTCTTTGCCTAAATTTTTAAGGTCGTTCATTACGCTTTCTGCTTTAACGGAAATATCGTTAACAGAAGTTTTAAGTGCAAGTGCTGTCTTTTTAATTTCAGCATCTTTTTCGTCGATGTATTTTGTAACACCTCTGCCTGTCACGCCCTCAATACGTCTTATTCCTGCAGCAACACCGCTTTCGGAAACAATCTTAAACATTCCGGCAAAACCTGTGTTTTTAAGATGACATCCGCCACACAGTTCTGTCGAAAAATCGCCCATTTTAACAACGCGAACACGTTCGCCGTATTTCTCACCAAAAAGTGCTGTTGCGCCAAGTGATTTCGCACTGTCAATATCAGTTTCAAATATTTCTATATCATATTGTGAAAGAATTGCAGCATTAACGATTTTTTCAACTTTTTCAAGTTCTTCTTCTGTCATTGCAGTAAAATGGCTGAAGTCAAAACGAAGTCTTGCTTCCGAAACGTAAGAGCCTGCCTGTTCAACGTGGCTGCCCAGAACATCTCGGAGAGCTCTTTGAAGCAGATGTGTTGTTGAGTGGTTACGTTCAATATCTTTTCTTCTCTGAACGTCAACAGAAAGAGTAACATCATCACCTGTTTTAACTGTACCTTCTTCAACAGTTCCTATATGCAGGAATTTTCCATCAGCTGTTTTTTTGGTGTCAGTTACATTCATTTTAAATGAAGCACCGTTTATATAACCGGTATCCCCAACCTGACCGCCGCTTTCACCATAGAAAACGGTTTTATCTGTTACAATGGTAATTTCGTCTCCGGAAGCTGCACTGTCAACAAATTCGCCGCCACGTGCAACAAGAAGAACTTTGCCCTCACAAGCACTTTCGTTATACCCCAAAAAAGTTGTTTTAACGTCCTTTACTTCAGAGAAAATGTCTTTATCCCATCCGTCGCCTTCACCGGAATTACGGGCATTTCTTGCTCTTTCGCGCTGCTTTTTCATTTCGCTTTCAAAACCGTCCAAATCAACCTGAAGTCCCTTTTCATCAACAATTTCAAGCGTGAGGTCTATAGGAAAACCAAATGTGTCATACAGTTTAAATGCATCTTTGCCCGACATAGTAGTCTTTCCTTCTTTTTTAAGAGAAGAAATAATACCTTCTAAAATGTCAAGACCACCGTCAATTGTTTTGTCAAAACGTTCTTCTTCCTGTTTGATGACAGTTTTGATATAGTCTGCTTTTTCTTTAAGCTGAGGATATGCTCCGCAGGATTCCTCAATAACAGTATCTGCAATTTTATAAAGAAATTTTTCTTTAATTCCAAGAAGTTTACCATGTCTTGCAGCACGTCTTAAAAGTCTGCGCAAAACATATCCGCGTCCTTCGTTTGAAGGAACAACCCCATCAGAAACAAGGAAAACTGTGCTTCTGATATGGTCGGTAACAACTCTGAGCGAAACATCTGTTTTATCGTCTTCTTTATATTTAACACCAGCAATTTCGCTGATTTTCAGCATAATATTTTTTATGGTGTCAACCTCAAAAATATTACTAACATCCTGCACAATAACAGCAAGACGTTCAAGTCCCATACCGGTGTCAATATTAGGGTGTTCAAGTCTATTGTAGTTTCCTTCGTCGTCTTTATCAAACTGAGTAAAAACAAGGTTCCAGAATTCAACAAACCTGTCGCAGTCACATCCGACTTTGCAATCTTTCGAGCCACAACCATATTTTTCGCCACGGTCAAAATATATTTCAGAACAAGGACCGCACGGACCTGTTCCTATTTCCCAAAAGTTATCTTCTTTTCCGAATTTAACCATATGGGACGGGTCAACACCGATTTCTTTCGTCCAGATATCATATGCTTCATCATCTTCAAGATAAACGCTCACGTAAAGACGGTCTTCCGGCATTTCAAGAACTTTTGTTATAAATTCCCAAGCCCACGCCGTAACTTCGCGTTTAAAGTAATCTCCAAAGGAAAAGTTGCCCAGCATTTCAAAAAAAGTACCATGTCTTGCCGTTTTACCAACTCTTTCAATATCGGGAGTTCTGATACATTTCTGGCAAGTTGTAACCCTTTTTTTAGGCGGAGTTTGTTTTCCTGTAAAATATGGTTTAAGCGGTGCCATGCCAGCATTTATCAAAAGCAAGCTATTGTCCGATTGCGGAACAAGCGGAAAACTTGCAAGTCTTAAATGGTCTTTGCTTTCAAAAAAAGTTAAAAACTTTTCTCTTAATTCATTAAGCCCTAATTTTTGCATAAAAAGTAACTTCCTTTCGTTAACAATCCTTTAAATTATAACCTAAAAACAGGTAAATGTCAACATTTAGCCTATTATGTTGCCATTCCAGACACCACTGTAGAGCTGATTTATCTTTTGTTTCAAGAAAAAGTGGATATTTTGCGATAAATTAAGGTCTCTTTCCAGAATATCACCGGCAGCCTCGCCGGCTTTTTTGAGCAAATCCATATCATCAAAAATATTTGCAATTTTAAGGTCGGGCATACCATGTTGGCGAGAACCCAGAAAATCTCCCGGGCCCCTGAGTTCAAGGTCGCGTCTTGCAATTTCAAATCCGTCATTTGTTTTTGTCATAATATCAAGACGTTTTTTTGTGAGTTCGCTCCCACCATCTGAAAACATGATACAATAAGATTTTTCTGCACCTCTACCAACTCTGCCTCTTATTTGATGCAGTTGTGAAAGACCAAACCGTTCAGCGTTCTCAATTATCATAACAGTTGCGTTTGGCACGTTTATACCAACCTCTATAACAGTGGTTGATACAAGAACATCAATTTTACCAGACGAAAAACGCCCCATAATGTCGTTTTTCTCTTTTGTTTTCATCTTTCCGTATAAAAGCTCTGTTTTATAGTTTGGTAAAATTTCATTCTGAAGCTTTTCGGCCAGATTTTTTGCTGCAGTAAGGTCGCTTTTTTCCGACTCTTCAATAAGCGGACAAACAACATATATCTGTCTGCCCTCTATAATATTTTTTTCAATAAATTTATTTATCCTCTGACGCATAGTGTTGTCTACCGAAAAAGTGTCAACTTTTTGTCTGCCAGGAGGAATTTCATCGAGCACCGAAATGTCAAGCTCTCCATACAAAATAAGCGAAAGAGTCCGGGGGATTGGAGTTGCAGACATAATAAGAATGTGTGGGCTCTCTCCTTTTTTTGCAAGAACTCCGCGTTGTCTGACGCCAAATCTGTGTTGTTCGTCAGTAATAACCAGTGCCAAATCATTAAATTCTACATTATCTTCTAAAAGAGCGTGAGTTCCGACAATAATTTTCGCCTGCCCGCTTTTTATCTTATCAAACGACAATTTCTTTTCTTTTGCCGAAACGCTACCACTCAAAAAAACAATTTCATCGTCGTCAAAATAGTCATGGGCTGAAAGAAAATGTTGTTTTGCCAAAACTTCTGTAGGCGCCATCAAAACAGCTTGTCTACCCTCTTCCTTGACAGAAAACATAGAGGCAAAAGCTATTATTGTTTTTCCCGAGCCAACATCACCTTGAACAAGCCTATTCATAGGTTTGCCTGATGAAAGGTCTGAAGCAATTTCATCAATCACTTTATTTTGGGCGTTTGTAAGAGTAAAAGGCAATTTTTTTATGAAAACATCTATTGTTTCGGTATTTATCGGCTTTACAAGAACATCTTTTTTTGATTTTTTTATATGTAACATACCGAGTTGCAAGAAAGGGAATTCTTCAAAAATAAATGTTTTTTTTGCCATTTCATACTCTTCTGCAGTCGCAGGAAAATGTATTGCCGACAAAGCAAAATTAAGTTCGCAAACACCATACTTTTCTCTAATATAAGCAGGCAAATAATCGTTAATATTACCCACCGTTCCGTCTACACATTCCTTCATAATCATTCTAATTGATTTTTGGTGCAAGTTTTCTGTCAAAGGATAAACAGGAACAATTCTACCAGTATGAAGAACTTTGTCGGATGCTTCATAAGTGGGGTTTTCCATTTGTTTTTTTCCATATTTTATTTCTGTTTTTCCAAAGAAATTATATTCTTTTCCAACAATAAATGCATTTTCAATATATTTGTTGTTATACCAAATCATATACATTGTTCCGGAATTATCGCGAACAGGCATTGTATATATCGTAAGATTTTTTCGTATA
>JAZSKF010000116.1:0-2431 GCA_045534715.1 Clostridia bacterium
CTACGCCAAGTTCACTCCACTCGGTCATTTCTCCCGAGTATATTTCCCTAATTTCTTCAACAGTAATATTTTCAATCGGGTTTTGTGAATTTACAAAAAAGACAAAAGCCTCTTTCCCTATAGGCGTATATTCAAGCTCCACACCATTTTCCTCAGCAAACTTTTTCTGCTCCTCCGACGGTCCGCCAACAAAAATTATGTCAACCTCACCTGTTACTATGCGGTTATATGCATCTGTAGTGGTTGTGCAGGTTAAATAGTCGTAGTTGCCGTCAACAAACTCTCTTGGGTAAACCGCTTTTGCAAAAGCGGAATATATTGGGTAAAGTGCCGTGGCTCCGTCCATTACCGGCACATTTTCCTCAATCTTCAATGTGCTTTCCCCGTCAAGTTCTGCCACCTTGGTATCCTTATGATATGGTCTGTATTTCCACAAAACATCATTTGTTATTTCTACAGTGGGAATACTGTCAACATATCTGCCGTAGGAATAGTAGCTCACACCAAAGATGATTAAAAGTGCAAGTGCAATATATAGTAGCACCAAAACAGTTTTCTTCTTTTCTCTTGCCCACATAAGATAGATAAGCAGTGCAAGAATGAGCAGGGTAGCTGCCACCATCAGCGCAATATATGTATATGCACGTTTGGTTGAGAGCATAAGAATAATCACTCCTAGAAAATTAAGTATGCCCGCACCTATAGTCACTCCTGTTGTAACAAGAATTTTCCCTGTCCTGTTAAACTTTGTAAAACAAAGAATCGCTCCTGCTAAAATAGCTGCAATAAGTATAACCGGTATAACAGTTAAAGCCATCTTTCTCCCACCTTTTCTGTTTTTTATTATTATACCACATAATCGCTCAAAAGTAAATATTAAATAGCTTTCTGCCATTGACAAAAAAGCGTGTTAAAGATATAATATATACTATAATTTATACTTGGAGGAAAAAATATGGAACAATACATAAAAGCTGCCACAGAAAAATTTGCACTTTTGCTGAAAAAGCAGCTCGAAAGAAACGAAGCTATAAAAGCTTCTAAAGATTTTATCGATTATTCAAAGCTTGACAAGCTTATTATAGGCGTTGTCGGTGGGGATGGAATTGGTCCTGCCATTACTGCAGAAGGGCACAGAATTCTGGAGGTTTTACTTGCCGACAAGGTTAAAGCCGGAAAAATTGAGTTTAAGGTTATAGATGGTCTCACCATTGAAAACCGGGCGGCCGCTATGAAAGCTATCCCTGACGATGTTTTGGCAGAAATTAAAAAATGCCATGTTATATTAAAGGGCCCGACTACCACTCCCCGTGCAGGTGACAACTGGCCCAACATTGAAAGTGCCAATGTCGCAATGCGAAAAGAACTTGACCTTTTTGCAAACATTCGTCCCGTTAAAGTTCCTTCGCAGGGAATTGACTGGACATTCTACCGTGAAAATTCGGAAGGAAGCTATGCCCTTGGCAGCGACGGCATAAACATCACTGATGAGCTTGCAATGGACTTTTGTGTAACAACAACAGAAGGAACCTACCGCATAGCAAAAGCAGCTTTTGAATATGCAAGAAAAACGGGTAAAAAACGCGTTACTGCAGTAACAAAAGCCAATGTTGTAAAAACAACTGATGGTAAATTCTTAAGCATCTGCAAGGAAGTTGCAAAAGATTATCCTGAAATTGCTTTTGATGACTGGTATATTGATATAATGACCGCAAAGCTTATTGACGAAAAAAGAAGAACAGGTTTTGAAGTTCTTATCCTCCCCAACCTTTACGGCGACATTCTCACCGACGAGGCTGCTGAGTTCCAGGGCGGTGTTGGCACAGCAGGAAGTGCTAACCTCGGTAAAAGATATGCTATGTTCGAAGCTATTCACGGCAGTGCTCCCCGAATGGTTGAAGAGGGCAGAGCAAAATATGCTGACCCGTGTAGCGTGCTTCGCGCGTGCGTGATGTTGCTTGAACATATCGGTGAAACAGAAACCGCGTCCCGTTTGGAAAAAGCGCTTGACATTTGTATGTATACAGAAAAAAGGCTTGTTGTAACAGGCCGTGATACCGGCGCTACCAGCCGCGAGTTCGGCGATTATGTTCTGGAAACCATAAACAAACTCTGATAATAAAAAGTGTCGGGATACTGCATATTCTGACACTTTTTTTGCAAATATTTTAATTTAGGTGTTGACATACATTACCGTAGATATTATAATATTAGCAGAATAAAGAAAGGAATTGGTATTATGGTAGATAAAATAAAAGAGATTATAGCAAGAGAGCTTATGGTAGATGAAGAAGATATCACTCTTGAAACAGATATTATAAATGACTTGGGTGCTGATTCCCTCACTGTTGTTGACCTTGCTATGGCTCTGGAAGATGAGTTTGACATCGAAATGCCTGATAAACATCTGAAAAACATCAAAACTGTAGCC
>JAZSKF010000109.1:0-3886 GCA_045534715.1 Clostridia bacterium
TACCAGTCTTTCATTTCAAATGAACAAGCAAATGATCTTTCAACACCGGGCACGCTTCTTATTGTGGTCGACGTTTATAGAAACTCTCTGACAGAATTTCCAAAATTGCTTGAGGTTACTGACAACATTGTTGTTATTGATCACCACAGGAAAAGTTCGGATTTCATTGAAAAAGCATCTCTAACCTACCACGAACCAGCAGCTTCTTCTACATGTGAAATGGTGACAGAACTTCTGCAATATATAAACGACGGCACAACCATAACTCCATTCATTGCAGAAGCTCTATATTCGGGCATAGAACTTGATACAAAAAACTTCACTTTCAAATCAGGAATCAGAACATTTGAAGCAGCTGCTTATTTGCGAAGAAAAGGCGTTAATCCATCTAATGTAAAAATGCTTTTCCAGAATAACAAAGAGGTATATGAGCTTAGAACCGAAATTGTCCGCGACTGCGAAATTTACAATTCTCTGATAGCAATTTCTGTTGCAAAAAAACCACACAAAGATATTCAATCGATTTCTGCTGCAGCAACAGACGAGCTTCTTGAACTTGAAGGAATTACAGCTTCTTTTGTTCTTTGCAAAATTGAAGATATAGTATATATAAGCGGCAGATCTTTTGGCAGCATAAACGTTCAGGTTATTCTGGAAAAATTGGGAGGCGGCGGTCACGGTGTTATGGCAGGTGCCCAGCTTACTTGTTCCATTTCCGAAGCACTTAAAATGCTGAAAGATGCAATCGATAAATATTTTGAAGACACACGAAAGGAATAACTGATATGAAAGTTATATTATTACAAGATGTTAAAGGCAAAGGAAAAAAAGGTGATATTATAAATATCAGCGATGGATATGCACGCAATTTTCTTTTTCCGAGAAAACTTGCTGTTGAACCTACAAAAACAGCTTTAAATGAGCTTAAAGGTCAACAGGATGCAAAAAGTTACAGAGAACAAAAAGAATTTGACGAAGCAAGTGCTCTTGCAGAAAAAATTTCTGCCGTTATAGTCAACGTATCTGCAAAATGCGGTGAAAACGGCAAACTTTTCGGTGCTGTAACCACATCTGAAATTGCAAACATTCTTAAAATGGAACATCACATTGTTGTTGATAAGAAAAAACTCGTGTTATCCGACCCTATCAAAACAACCGGCGTATATGAACTGCCGGTTAAGCTCCATCCAAAAGTTTCCGTTAAACTTAAAGTTTCTGTTAATGCAGAATAAAAGATTTTTTTAGCGAGGTGAAGGTTGTGGAAGAAAACATCAATCTTAAAACTCTCCCATATAACAACGAGGCAGAGCAATCTGTTCTCGGCTGTGTTTTTGTTGAACCTAACAGTCTTATAACCATAGCCGAAAGCTTAACTCCTGAGGATTTTTATATCCCACAGAACAAAATTATTTTTACTGCAATGCTTGATTTATGGAATCGTGGCGAAGCAGTTGACAGTATTACTCTTACAAAAGAGCTTGGCAAAAATCTTGATGTAATCGGTGGCTATGATTATCTTGCAAAGCTTGCTCTCGTTACTCCTACTACGCAAAATTTAAAGGCATATATAAAAATTGTTGAAGACAAATCTGCTCTGCGCAGACTTATTCATGCTGCAAACAAAATATCACAAATGGGTTATGACAGCAGCGAGGATGTAAGTGTTATTATGGATACATCCGAAAAATATATATATGATGTGCTGCAAAACCGCAATTTAAACGGATTTACACATATCAAGGACGTTCTTATAAGCAGTTTTGAACAGATTGAAAAAATGAGCGTGAATAAAGGAAAAATCAACGGAGTTCCGTCTGGTTTTACCGACCTTGATGCCGTAACAAACGGGTTTCACCCTTCTGAGCTTATAATAATTGCAGCCCGTCCCGGTATGGGAAAAACGAGTTTTGCAATGAATATTGCCCAGCACGCCGCTTTGAATGAAAATATTCCAACTGCCGTTTTCAATCTTGAAATGTCAAAAGAACAACTTGGAAACAGAATTATCTGGTCTGAATCGCTCGTTTCTGGTGAAAAAATAAGAACAGGTAATTTAAGCGATTCTGACTGGCCAATTCTTGCAAATGCCGTGGGCAAACTTTCGAAAGCTCCTCTCTATATCGACGATACATCCAGCCTTACAATAACCGATATCAGAGCAAAAGCCCGAAAACTTCAGCTTGAACATGGTCTTGGTCTTATTATCATTGACTATCTGCAACTTATGCAGGGTAGCAAAAGAAACGAAAACAGACAACAGGAAATCTCGGAAATTTCACGTTCACTCAAAATTCTTGCAAAAGAACTTGATGTTCCGATAATTGCGCTTTCTCAGCTTTCACGTGCAACTGAAAAGCGCGAAGACAAAAAACCTATGCTCAGCGACCTTCGTGAATCGGGTGCTATTGAGCAGGATGCTGATATTGTTATGTTTTTACATAGTGATGCAAAGGATAAAACTGATGAAACCGAAAATTCAAATATAGCAAAATGTACCATTGCAAAACACAGAAACGGTGCAACATGTACTATCGATCTTCTCTGGAATCCTGAATTCACAAGGTTTATGTCTATTAACAGAAAATTTGAAGGATAAAATTATGCTAACTGAAAAGGTTAAAAAATTTATACATAAAAACAATCTGCTCTCCCCTGACGACAAAATTCTTGTCGCTTTTTCAGGCGGAGCAGATTCAATGTGTTTATTACACCTTTTAAAAAATATGTCCTACGATGTTTCTGCCGCACATCTCAATCATATGTTACGAGGAGAAAATGCTGACAAAGACGAAGAATGTGCAAAAAAATTCTGCGAAGAATATAATATTCCATTTTTTTCCAAACAAGTTGATGTTACTGATGTGGCGAAAAAAAGCGGAATTTCAGAAGAAACTGCCGGACGAAACGAAAGATACAAATTTTTTTCCTTTTTAAAAAAAGAACATCATTTTGATAAAATAGCGACTGCTCATAACAAAAATGATAACTCTGAAACAATACTTATGCATTTTCTCAGAGGTTCCGGACAAGCAGGACTATCCGGAATTCCGGCTAAAAGAGATGAAATTGTCCGACCTATTTTATCTTGCACAAGAAAAGAAATCGAAGAGTACTGTGCAAAAAACAACTTGAAATATACTACCGATTCAACAAACTTTGAGCCCATTTGTACAAGAAACAGAATACGTCTTGACCTTCTTCCCTATTTGGAAAAAGAATTTAATTCAAATATTATAAATGCAATATGCAATCTTGGAGACGTTTTATTTGAGGAAAACGCTTTTCTTGAAAAAATTGCAAACGAGAAACTTGATAAAAAAAACAGTGTTTCCCTTGATGTGTTAACCTCTTGTGACAAAGCCGTTGCAAGACGTATCGTGATGCTGATTGGAAAAAAAGCGGGAATTTCTCCCGAGTATAAGCATATTGACGAGGTTTTGAATCTTGCAGAAAAAGCAACCACCGGAAAGTCCATTTGCGTGCCCGGCGGAAGCTATGAAGTTTCTTACAAAAAACTTATAGCAAAAAAAAGTGAGCCACTTTCCGACTTTTGCTTTAATGTTGATGATAAAACAAATCTGTCGGTTAATGGTTACACTTTCTGGGCGTCGGAAAGTGCTCAGTCGTCTGAATATTTTGTTTTACCACAAAGCGCAAAGATTGTTTTACGAAACAGACTTCCCGGAGATAAAATATTGTTGCGTGGCATGACGAAGAAAATAAGTGATATTTTAATAGATAAAAAAATCCCCAGAAATGATAGAAATACAATCCCTGTTTTGCTTGTTGATGATGCGGTAGCGGCAATAATCGGAGTCGAAACCGGCGATCTTTTAGCTAAACCGGAAAAATTAAACAACAGCTTTGTTTTAAATATATCAAATAA
>JAZSKF010000105.1:0-1514 GCA_045534715.1 Clostridia bacterium
TAGACCTTATCATACTTGCCGGTTTTATGAAGATTTTAAGTGAAGATTTTACCTCCTGCTATGCTGACAGGATTATAAATGTTCACCCATCCCTTATCCCCTCTTTTTGCGGAAAAGGATATTATGGGCTTAAAGTACACGAAGCAGCACTTGCTTATGGCGTTAAAGTGTCAGGAGCAACCGTTCATTTTGTAAACGAGGTTCCTGATGGTGGTGCAATTATTATGCAGAAAGCGGTTAAGATCTTAAAAAACGACACTCCTGAGACTCTGCAAAAACGTATAATGCAGCAGGCTGAATGGAAAATTTTGCCGCAGGCTGCGGAAAAAGTGTGCAAAAAACTTTTAAAGGAGAAAAACAATGGGCATATATGATGTGAATAATTTATCTAATATATTACAAAACAACAGCTATCCCGGCAGAGGGATTGTTGTTGGAAAAACTCCGGACGGAAGCTGTGCCGCTATTGCTTATTTTATAATGGGCAGAAGTGAAAACAGCCGTAACAGAATTTTCAGACAAGAAGGGGAAAATGTTACCATCTATCCCTTTGATGAAAGCAAGGTTTCCGACCCCTCTCTCATTATTTATTCACCGATTAAAAAAATCGGCAACAATTTAATTGTGACAAACGGTGACCAGACAGACACAATCTATGACTTTGTTTCAAAAGGCGATTCCTTTGAAGCAGCACTTGAAACGAGAGAGTTTGAGCCGGATGCTCCCAATTTCACACCACGAATAAGCAGTATGCTGAGCTTTAATGGCAATGATTTTACATATAAAATGAGCATACTTAAAAGTGCTGATGAAAAGGGCTCGGCTTGTAACAGATACACATTTAACTATTCTTGCCTTGCAGGACTTGGTCATTTCATTCACACCTATAACTGTGACGGAAATCCTATTCCTACTTTCACCGGCGAACCGGAAAGGGTTGAAATTCTAAATAATATAGATGATTTTACCAATCTTATCTGGGAAAATCTTAATGCTGACAACAAAATTTCAATGTGTGTTAAATATATAAACCTTTCAACAGGCGAAACACAGACAAAAATGATAAACAAACATGAAAAGGAGATGGACTGATTGAACGAATTTGAGCTTAAATATGGTTGTAACCCAAACCAGAAACCTTCAAGAATATTTATGCATGACGGCAGCGACCTTCCTATAAAAATTTTGAACGGCAGACCAGGATACATAAATTTTCTCGATGCATTTAACAGCTGGCAACTTGTAAAAGACTTAAAAGAAGCTCTTGGCATTCCATGTGCAACTTCTTTCAAACATGTCAGCCCCACTTCTGCTGCTCTTGGTCTTCCAATGAGCGAAAAACTTAAAAAAGCATGTTTTGTTGACGATATTGCCGATTTGGATTCTTCTCCTCTTGCTCTTGCCTATGCCCGCGCAAGAGGAACAGACCGAAGGAGCTCTTTTGGCGACTGGATTGCACTTTCCGACGAATGTGATGAAGTTACTGCAAGACTTATTGCAAGAGAAGTTTCGAA
>JAZSKF010000238.1:0-6488 GCA_045534715.1 Clostridia bacterium
AGGAAAACCCGCGAAGTCCTGCATCTTCAATAAGTTTGCCGGCAAAATAGCCTTCAGGACGTTTAAAAACACTGCCTGCGCTCGGCAATTCAAGAGGCTGCTTTTCACGGCGGCGCGCTGCAAAATCACGCACTTTTTCAAGAATTTCCGTTTGGTTTCCGGGTTTTAGAGAAAAACATGCACCGAGGTTTATTGCGCCCTTTTGCTGAAAAACCCTTTTTCTGTAACCGAAGCCGCAATCGGACACGTCCACATCGGTCACTTTGCCATTTTGAAGTGTCCGGACAAATTTTACAACATCGCAAAGCTCGCCACCGTAGGCGCCGGCGTTCATAAATATTCCGCCGCCTGTTGAACCGGGAATACCCGCGGCAAATTCCAGCCCCGACAGACAGGCTTTGGTTGCACAGGATGCAACAGAAGAAAGAAGTGCTCCGGAAGAAGCATATATTTCTTTTCCGGTTTGATTAACAGAAGTGAGTTTTTCTGTGCAAATCACAACACCTTCAATTCCTTTGTCCGAAACAAGAAGATTTGAACCGTTGCCTATAACAATATAGGGGAGTCCCTCTTTGTGCAGTGCACAGCAAAGATGGGTGAGTTCCTGCTCTGTTTTTGGAAGAACAAAAAAATCTGCTTGGCCGCCAATGTGGAAAGTTGTATGTTTTGACATTGGCTCTTTTAAAAGAATGTTTTCTTCTGATGTGTATTGTTTGATTAAATTAAACATTAAACTACCTCGTTGTATTTTTGGAGCATGGCGGCTCCTATTATACCGGCATCATTGCCAAGGGTTGCGGCTTTTATTTCGGTATGTTTTGCAAAATCTGCACCATAGGCATTTTTTGCACAAAATTCCCTGATGGGATTAAGCAGATAGTCGCCTTCTTTTGAGATGGCACCACCTATCACCAGAACTTCCGGTTGAAATATATTTATGATGTTGACAATACCTGTCGAAACATAAGATATATAGTTATCTACAACTTGGATGGCAGTTTTGTCTCCGGCTTTGGCAGCATCAAAAGCAGTTTTCCCTGTCACGTTGCCGTTTGAAATTTTATGCATAATGGAATTTTTATCTTTTTCCATAGCACTTTTTGTTTGAGAAATAAGTGCTGTTACCGAAGCGTATGCCTCAAAACAACCGGGAAGACCTCCACCAAGGCTTTTGCCGCCATCTTTTATAATCATATGCCCAAACTCTCCAGCAACACCGTTGCTGCCTGAAAAAAGTCGGTTGTTTATTATAATTCCGCCACCAACACCGGTGCCAAGGGTGATAGCGACAAAACAGTTCATTTTACGTCCAAGAGCATCATACTCAGCAATTGCAGCAGCATTTGCGTCGTTATTCAGATATACGGGCAGATTTACATATTTATGAATTTCTTTTGTTATCGGAGCATTAGTCAAATTAACATTGCAACAGTATAAGATTTCGCCTTTTTCCTGACAGGTCGCACCTGGAATGCCTATACCAACTGAGTTAATTTTTTTCTCGTCGCAGCCACTGTTCTTTAAAACATTATTAACCAAAAGGGCAATATCCGAAACAATTTCCGGCATGGGACGAGCTGCGCCTGTTGGAATAACTTCTTTGTATACAACTTTCCCATTACCGTCAACAAGCCCTGCTTTTATCGACATTCCGCCTAAATCTACACCAATATTCATATAAAGCTAAAATCCTTTCTTGCAAATTATGATTATGACTTCATTTTAGAAAAAGCATTTTCTGTCAGTCGCTGATTGAGTTCTTTGGCTGCATTGAATCCCATACGTTTCTGACGGTTGTTCATTGCGGCAACCTCAATGATTACTGCAAGATTACGGCCCTGTTTTACAGGCACGGTAAGGGAAGGAATTTTTATGCCCATAAGTTCTGTTGTGGTTTCGTCCATGCCAAGTCGGTCATAATCGAAATTGTCACGCCAGGGTTCAAGATTTACTATAAGGTCAATTTTTTCACTGTCCTTTACGGCACCCATACCAAAAATGTTCAAAACGTTTACTATTCCAATGCCTCGAAGTTCAATGAAATGTCTGATTATTTCGGGAGAAGAACCTACAAGTGTTTTGTCCGAAACTTTTTTTATTTCTACTGCATCGTCTGCAACAAGTCGGTGACCGCGCTTTAAAAGTTCTATTGCGGTCTCGCTTTTACCAACACCGCTTTCACCCAAAAGCAAAAGCCCTTCGCCATAAACCTCCACCAAAACGCCGTGTCTTGTAATTCTTTCTGCAAGAGCAACGTTAAGTCTTGTTATAATATCGCTCATAAAACGGCTTGTGTGTTCTTTGGTTTTAAGAATTGGAATGGAATATTTTTTTGCCGCTTCAAGCATTTCGGGTAGTGGGTCCATATTCCTGGTGAGTATTGCCGCAGGGAATTTTTTTGAAAAAAGCTGGTCAATTGAAGTCTTGCGTTGCTGCGCGTTCATCTGTTCAAGATAGGTCATTTCAACCTTGCCGAAAATTTCTATTCTTTCGTTTGAAAAATAGTCGTAAAACCCAATGAGCTGCAGACCGGGTCTGTTTATGTCAGCACATTCAATTTCAATATTGTCCATTTGGTCAGTATAATAAACCTTTTCAAGATGATGACTGTTTATTATTTCAGAAAGCTTAACCGAAAACATATTATTATCCTCCCAAAAATTTGTCCTTTTTATATTTTTTATTATATAATTTATTTTATAAAAAGTAAATAAAAAATTTCAGTTTATTCTCTACTTTTAACATATTTTTTCATTCTACTTGAAAAAAGTCTGCCGAAATGATAAAATATATAGTAGAAAAATATATTTTTAGGAGAAAACCCATGTTTAAATTACTTACCAAAGAAAATAGAGCAAGACGGGGAGAATTTACCACTGTTCACGGAACTGTTCAGACACCTGTTTTTATGAATGTTGGGACGTCTGCAACCGTTAAAGGCGGCATTTCCGCCCTTGACCTTAAAGAAGTAAACTGTCAGGTGGAACTGTCTAATACATATCATTTGCATGTTCGTCCGGGAGATGAAGTTATAAAACAAATGGGAGGACTCCATAAATTTATGAATTGGGACAAACCCATTCTCACAGACAGCGGTGGGTTTCAGGTTTTTTCTCTTTCAACGCTCAGAAAAATAAAAGAGGAGGGTGTTTATTTTTCCTCCCACGTTGACGGGGCAAAAATTTTTATGGGCCCGGAAGAAAGCATGCAAATACAATCAAACCTTGCTTCTACAATAGCAATGGCATTTGATGAATGTGTGGAAAATCCGTCACCTTATGATTATGTCAAAGATTCGGTTGAAAGAACGACCAGATGGCTTGTTCGTTGTAAAGAACATCTTGCAAAACTTAATAGCCAGGAGGAAACCATTAACAAAAACCAGTTGCTTTTTGGTATCAACCAGGGAGGAACGTACAAAGACCTCCGAGCTGCTCATATGAAAGAGATTCCGAAGCTTGATTTGCCGGGTTATGCGATAGGAGGACTTGCGGTAGGCGAATCGGCGGAAGAAATGTATGAGATAATTGATGCGGTTGAGCCTTTTATGCCGGAAGACAGACCCAGATATCTTATGGGAGTTGGAACGCCGGTTAACATTGTGGAGGCGGTTGCCAGGGGCGTGGACTTTTTTGACTGCGTAATGCCAAGCCGCAATGCAAGGCACGGCTCAATATTTACAAAAAAAGGATATATGCATATTTTAAACAAAAAGTATATGACAGATACTTTGCCTATTGATCCTGACTGCGACTGTCCTGCCTGCAGAAATTTTTCCAGAGGATATATAAGACATCTTTTAAAAGCAGGCGAGTCGCTGGGGATGAGATT
Source organism: Clostridia bacterium (assembly GCA_045534715.1). Classification (GTDB taxonomy): domain Bacteria; phylum Bacillota; class Clostridia; order RUG12999; family RUG12999; genus RGIG7450. The sequence continues at coordinate 3,832 of JAZSKF010000238.1, forward strand.
GTGTGTATTGCATAATCTGTATTTTTACAATTCATTTATGGAAGATATCAGACTTGCAATAGAAGAAAACAGATTTGAAGCATTCAGACGTCATGTAAACGAAACATATTTAAAACACATATAAGAGGGTGAGAAAGTGGCATTCGGGATTATATACGGGCATTTAGGAACCAATAAAACTGAAAAATGCATGGAGCTTATAAAAAGCAACCTGGGGAAATACAGGAGGCTTTATTATCTTGTGCCCGAATACCTTTCTTTTTCTGCGGAAAAAAACATCGCCCGTCTGATGGGTTCGGTGAGTAGTGCCGGTGTTGAGGTAACATCTTTTAAAAAACTATATATTGAAGCTGTAAATGCAGCAGGGGAAAAGGGCAAAACAAAACTGACCGCTTGCGGACGAACAATGATTATTTCTTATCTTTGTTCAAAGCTTAAAAAAGAACTGACCGTTCTTGGAAAAACGGCATCACATGCCGGTTTTGCGCAGGTTATGGCAAATGTTATAAAAGAATTTAAAGATGGTTCAGCAACGCCGGAAATGCTTACATGCGCAGCAAAAAATGCGGGAGACGGTCTTTCCCGAAAACTAAATGATGTTGCACTTATATATGATGCTTATGAAAAATATCTCCAAAATGGTTTTTCGGATGCTCAGGACGAGATGGGAATTTTGTCGCATATAATAAGTGAAAATCCCGAGATGTTTTCTGACAGTTTTTTCATATTTGATGGATTTGTTTCTTTTTCGCCTGAGGAAATGCGTGTTATATCCGCACTATCTCCAACTTCGCAACTATGGTTTTCTTTTGATATAGACACTCTAGACGGCGGCGAGAATGAAGTATATATTCAGCAAAAAAAGTATGTAGAAAAGTTAAGACGTGTGTTGGGTAACGAACAAAATGCTGTAAAAACAGACGTTGAAAAAGATGCAGGTGATTTCCCGGAAAGAAAAGAAATTTTAAACCATTATCTCGACTTTTCAAAAGAAGATTGCAATTTTAAACCCGAAAACTTAAAAATAGCTGAATTTACCGACCAGTACAGAGAAATTGAGTATGTTGCAGAAGAAATAATTTCTCTTATAAAAAAAGAGGTCAGATACCGTGATATAACAGTGGTTGCAAAGGACGCAGACAGATATTTCCCCATTATATCGTCTGTGTTTAAAAAATATGATATCCCTGTTTTTATAGACAGTAAAATGTGTGCCGCAAATCATTCTGCTGTGAAGGTTGTTATCTCGGCACTTGAAGTTCTGCAGGAAAATTTTAGCTATGAAAGTGTTTTTTCCTACTTAAAAACAGGCTTTTCCAATATATCCGACTATGAATGTGACCTTTTGGAGAATTATGTTATAGCGACCGGGATACGAGGAAAAAGCTGGACAAAAAATGAAAGATGGGAATATCTGCCTTATATTTCCAAAATTTTTGACGAAAATGAGAAATTTCTTGATGAAATAAACAGTATCAGAGAAAAAGTAGCCACACCACTTATAAATCTCAAAAACAAGCTTGACAGTGCTGAGATGGTGAAAGACGGATGTGAAGCACTGCTGGACTTTATTCTTGAAATAGACTTATATGAAAAGATAAAAGGAATGACAGAACGCTTCAAAACTTTCGCCCCCCAGACAGCAGCATATTTTGGTCAGGTTTGGAATATGCTTGTGAAAACTCTTGATGAAACAGTGCAGACAATGGGAGACCTCAAAGAAAGCAAAGAAGTGTTTATCAGCATGCTTGTTTCCGGATTTTCTGCTCAGGAACTGAGTATTATACCCACAACGATTGATGCGGTATCGGTTGCCACACCGCAGAATATGGGCGAAGAACAGAAAGACTATGTGTTTGTTGTGGGGGTAAATGATGGAGTTTATCCGTCCGTGCCTCAGGCAGAAGGCATTTTCAGCGACAGGGACAGAGAATTTCTTTCGGGCGAGGGAATTGAACTTTCTCCTGATTCGCTTTCAATGATAATGACAGAAAACTATACAATGCTTAAGGTTTTTTCTTCGGCGAGGAAAAGAATGTATATAACCTATCCCATAGGAGATATCGGGGGAGGAGCAAGGTTCCCGTCAATTGAAGTAAAGAAGATAAAAAACATTTTTTCGCTTATGGAAACAGAAAGCCACATAATTACAGGCAGCAGCTATCCTGAAAGCAGGATTACAAGACCCCGTCCTACTTTTGAAAAATACATTGCCAACGAAAACAGCGGGGAAAAACTTTTGCCGTTATGGAAACAGGCGGGGACATGGTTTGCGCAGAATCCCGAATGGAAAAACAAGCTTGAGATGATGGATACTGCAAAGAATTTTTGCCCGAAAACAGTTTCGATAAGTCCTGAAAATACAGATAGAATATACGCCGGCGGGTTAAAGCTCAGCGTTTCATCGCTTGAACAGTATGCAAAATGTCCTTTTGCATATTTTACAAATTATACACTTGGTCTTAAAACCAGAGAAATGGCAGAGATAAACCCAACAGACACAGGCAGTCTTATGCATGAAGCGGTGGAAAAACTCTCCAAAGCAATTATAAAAAACGGCTATAGCTGGAAAAGTGCATCTATAGAATTTCTTGAAAAGGAAACAGTTCGCATAACAGATGAAATAATAACTGAACTTGAAAAGAAGTTTGATTATA
>JAZSKF010000031.1:0-2662 GCA_045534715.1 Clostridia bacterium
ACGATCCGACTTTAACTTCGATGAGAAAACTTGTTCCGCAACGAGGATGCAGACGGGACTGTTTCTTAACATTTTCAACTGTGAGTTCTTCGCCGCTTTCATAGCAGAAAATGGTTTTGTGTTCGGCACCGTGATATTCAAATGTACGGCGGATATCTTTCATAAGCGAAGAAAGATAAATATATGATACAAAAACAGATATCTTAACAATACCTTCTATAAGACTTTTAACAATGTTGTTGTCTGTCCAGAGAGTAAGGTATTTTGTAATAAAAGTGGGAAGAAAAACAAACAGGCCAAGAGTGAGAATAAGAGAAAGGAAAAGAGAAAAATAAACAACGGCCTCCTTGCTCAAATGTCTTTCAAGCCACATGTCTGTTTTAGACGGTTTGTAGGTTGGGTCATCCTCGCCGGCATCATAAAGTTCGGCAGAGAACATAAGTGTTTTAATGCCTAAAATCATGGATTCGGCAAAGTTCACCACACCTCTGATAACAGGCAGTTTCAGTATTTTGAATTTCTTTGTAACGGAAGAAACATTTTTTTCGTCAATAACAATTTCCCCGTTTGATTTTCGAACGGCAACAGCCATTTTTTCAGGACCTTTCATCATAACGCCTTCAATAACGGCTTGTCCGCCAATGCTCGTTTTAAATGATTTGGATTCTTTTTTCATAAACAGTATCCTTTCCGGCAAAATTGTTAGTTTGCCACAGAATCTTTGTATGCTTTGCGATATTGCAGAGGAGTTATGCCCTCCGCTTTCTTAAAAATGTCGTTAAACCTCTGCTGGCTTAAAAAGCCCACAGACAGTGCAACGTTTGAGGTTTTCATATCTGTTTTAACCAGCAAATCCTTTGCGGCAACTATACGCACCTGCATCAGAAAATTTTTCGGGCTTGTGCCAAAATGTTTTTTAAAACAATGAGACAGATAGCTTTCGCTTAAATATACATGTTTTGCAACATCTGCAAGAGAGATGCTTTTGTCATAGTTTTTTATGATATAATCTTTGGCACTTTGCATTGCATCGCTGACGTTCATACCGCCCGAAGAAAACCTGCTTCTGCGTCCCGAAACAAGTGCACGGGAAAGATAGACAAAAAGCTCAAGCATAAGCAGATACACCAAAAAATCGTCCCGAGTTTCATTTAAGCGGCAGACTTTCAAAAGCCGCCGGAAAACATTCTGAATGTCGTTTCTGGAGCCGGCAGTAAGCGGAATGAGCGTGCCCCACTTTAGTTTATCCATCTGTTCTTTAAAGCTTATCTGAACAGGTGACGAAAGAGGAGTATCCTCAAACGAAAAGTCAAGAGCAATAAATTCGCAGTCAAAAGATACAATGTTGAAACTGTGCTGATGTTGAGGCTTTATAATAACAACAGTGCCAGGCAAAAGATTGACCGAATTTTCCGGGAGGGTCAGGACAGCAGAACCGCGTTTTACATATACAAGCTCATAGTGGTCATGGGCCTCCTCGGCGGAAGACCAGGATGTGTCCTGCACCTTGGAAAGAGATTCTAAAATAAGCGGAAATTTGCCCTGTTCTGTCAGCAGATTGTGCATATATAAAACCCCTTTCTTAAAAATAAAACCCCTATTACAATATTGTATATTTTATTGACCAAAAAGTCAATAGATTATAATGTAAATGGTCGCCAACAATGGTAAAACAGCCCTTTAAACTAAGCGTAAAATGAAAAATGTTGAAAAAATATATAAGGTATGGTATAATGAGTTTGCAGAGCAAACTCATTGAATTGCCTGACGGCACGAATTGAAATCAAAGATTTCATGAATTGAGCCTTACGGCTCATGAATTGCACCTTGCGGTGCATTATAAAGGCAATTCAATTCATTGAGCGAAGCGAGAAATCATGGCGGAACGCCAATTCATGACAACGATAGTTGTCAATTCATTTTCAAGATTGGCATCTATACCTTATAGCCCTTATAAAAGGTGATATGAATGAACAGAAAAACATACATCATTATCATTGTTACAATCTTATTTTTTGCTTTTGCCGGCATTTTGTGTTATAATATGTCTGTGGCTCAAAACAAGGAGATAACACCGGAGGAGGCGGAAAAGTTATGCTTTGCTGTTATGGGTGAAAAAGACGAAAGCACCGGGTTTCCATTTTCTTTCGGAGTTACCGAAACCACACAAAAAGACGGAAAAGAATATTATGTAATACGCGCCACCTGGTTTGTTAATAATAGCCATATGTCTTATATTGGTGATTTCTTTGTTTCTTTAGACGGCAAAGAAATTTATAGTGGGTATGTTCATGAAGATGAATATATAATGACAGAAAAAATATGGAGCAAGTGACATAAAAAATTTTTAATATATTTCAATCTCTTTATTAAATTTACAAAGGGGTAATGTTAAAATGAAAACAGATGTTGTAATTGTGGGAGCCGGTCCATCAGGTATTTTCACGGCTATTGAAATGATAAGAAAGGGCTGTAACAAAAAGATTGTTATAGTGGAAAAAGGACAGGCCATTGAAAACAGGAGCTGCCCCAAAGAAAAAACAAAAAAATGTGTTCAGTGTAAACCCTATTGTCATATAACAACAGGGTTTTCGGGCGCAGGTGCATTTTCGGGCGGCAAGCTTTCGATCAGCTGCGAGGTGGGGGGAGATTTGCCCAATCT
>JAZSKF010000096.1:0-2452 GCA_045534715.1 Clostridia bacterium
GTTGTTTGCTGTGGGGAAGTTCAACGCCTTTCATAAAGATGGGTTATGAATTTCTCTTGCCCGAAAGAAACACGGCGTCTACAATACTGTTTGCAGGAATAAGATTTACTCTTGCGGGTGTACTTACAATATTTATTTATAGCATAGCAAGAAGAAAACTGTTGTTTCCAAAAAAAGAAAATATCGGCAAGGTTTTAAAATTAAGTTCTTTTCAGACAGTTATCCAGTATGTGTTTTTTTACATTGGTCTTGCAAACACATCGGGCGTAAAAGGTACTGTTATTAGTGGGTCCAGCACTTTTTTTGCAATACTTATAGCAAGTCTTATATTCAAACAGGAAAAACTCACGTTAAGGAAAGTTATTGCGTGTGTTTTAGGTTTCTCCGGAATAGTGGTGGTTAATTTAACAGGGCTTGAACTTACTATGAATTTTCTGGGAGACGGCTTTGTAATTTTTTCGGCAATTGCTTATGGGATGTCTTCTGTTTTAATCAAGAGATACTCGGAATATGAAGACCCTGTCACACTAAGTGGCTACCAGTTTATGGTTGGCGGAATATTTATGGTGGCAGTTTCTCTTTTGGCGGGCGGGAAAGTCGTTTTTTTAAGCTTTAAGGGCATTGTAGTAATTACATATCTTGCATGTCTTTCGGCTATTGCATATTCTCTTTGGGGCGTGTTGCTGAAATATAATTCGGTTTCAAGAATTTCAATTTTCAGTTTTACTATACCTGTGTATGGTGTTTTGTTGTCAAGTCTTTTGCTTTCGGAGGCGAGTAATGTTTCGCTCAGTAATCTAATAATTACGCTTCTTTTGGTGTGTGCAGGAATTATAACTTTAAATTACACTCCAAAACAGGGTGAAAAAAGTAAAAAGAGGTAATCGGTTATGTTTAACGGAAAATTAAAGGCTGTAACTTTCAGCTATGACGATGGGATATTGCAAGATGTACGACTTATTAAAATACTTAATAAATATGGCCTCAAAGGAACATTTAACTTAAACTCCGGGCGTTTTGGAAACAAGGGCAGTCTTCTGTGCGAAGAAGAAATTGTTAATCACACAAGGATTAAAGCTGAAGATGTCAAAACGGTTTACGCTGGGCATGAAATTGCGGCACACACCGTTACACATCCCCAATTATACACTATGACTCCCCAAGAGGTTTTTCGTGAAGTGGAGGAGGACAGAGAGTTTCTTTCCGAGCTTGCAGGCTATGAAATTGTTGGTATGGCATATCCCGGTGGCACATATAATGCAACAGACATGGTTAAAGATGTTATAAAAAACAAAACCGGCATTAAATATGCCAGAACGACAACTTCAACCTATAGTTTCGATTTGCAGGAAGATCTCGTTAGCTTTAATCCCACAGTTCATCATCATCGTGAATGGGAAGATATGCTTTCGCTTGGCAGAAAGTTTGTTGAGCTAAAAGTAGACAAACCGCAGATTTTCTATATCTGGGGGCATGCCTATGAATTTGACATTCAAAATACATGGGACAGATTTGAAGAGTTTTGTAAAATGATTTCAGGCCATTCGGACATTTTTTACGGAACAAATAAAGAAATACTTTTACAGAAATAAAAAACAGGTAGCGATGCTGCCTGTTTTTTTAAAACCTAAGTCCGTTTTCGATTATTTCTGCGATTATAAGACCGAGCTCCCGTACATAATAAATGGGATATTTGGAATAAACCCCGTCTACTCCGCAGACAACCGAATCGGGAGAAAGTCTACTGCATATAAGTTTCACTCTGGGAAGATTAAACCGGTTGACAACGACGTAAGATGAGGTGTTTAAATTTGTTATAAAATCTAAACTATCGTGGAGAGATAAAGAAACTTCGTCGGTTATAATTTCCGGCAGAGGAATGTTTTTTTCGCGACATTGTTTTTCGATATAGGATTTCATTGCAACACATTGGGGAAGAGCACGGCTCTCATCTACTCCGCCTGACAGTATAATAGGAAGATGCAGATTTTTTTCATAAATTTCAAGTGCCTTGTCCAGCCGAACTTTAAGTTCATCGGTGATTCTGCTTTGAACAAACATTCCATCGCCCGGAACAAGAATAGAAGACTTTTGCTCGTTAGCATCGGTATTACCCGAATAGTATATCATAATACCTTCTGATATTATAAAAATGGAAAGGAAAACACAAATATAGACAGATAGTGTACGGAAGAAACGGATTCTTTTTCGGAGCATTAGTGAAAAAACAGAAAAAACAAGAATTGCCAAGGTTAAAACGTATAAAAAAGTGCCAGTATTTTTCAGTGAACCAGGCAGAAAAATACACCCAGTAAAAATAATAGCTAATAAGGATAAAATATATAAAAATAACACCAAGAAAATTCCCCCTTGCAATTCAAATTGTTAACATAAATTTGTTTTATCGTAAGGTGTAGAAAAGGGTGGGCAGTAAATAGTCAGTAAAAATGGT
>JAZSKF010000118.1:0-4716 GCA_045534715.1 Clostridia bacterium
GCGGCTCGGGAAAAAATATAAAAGGCGAGTTCCGTGCAAATGGATTTCCAGACAACACGCTCAAACACACACGCGGTGTTATTTCAATGGCAAGGTCTATGATGCCCAACTCTGCAAGCAGCCAGTTTTTCATTATGCACAAGGATGCGCCTCATCTTGACGGGCAGTATGCCGCTTTCGGCAAAGTTACAGAGGGTATTGATGTTGTTGACGAAATTGCTGCGTCAAAAACAAACCCGATGGACAAGCCGATAGTTCCGGTTGTGATTAAGAAAATGACTTTAATTGAAGAATAAAACGCAGAAGGGTTTGAAATTTAAATGAAACTTTGGGGCGGACGCTTTCAGAAAAATACAGATAAAAAAGTTGACGATTTTAACTCATCAATAAGATTTGACAGCCGGATGTTTAAACAGGATATAACCGGCAGCATTGCACATTCCGCAATGCTTGGAGAAAGAGATATAATATCAAAAGAGGATTCGGCAAAAATAGGCGAGGCTTTAAAAGATATTCTTTCGGACATTGAGACAGGCAGGGTTGTTTTTGACCCGACGGCTGAAGATATACATATGTTTGTTGAAAAACTGCTTTCTGAAAGAATAGGTGATGCGGGGAAAAGACTTCACACGGCAAGAAGCAGAAACGACCAGGTTGCGCTTGATGCCCGTATGTATATAAGAGACGAGATTGATGCTGTTATAAAGATGACAGCAGAGCTTATCAAAACAATTGTTGATATTGCAAAAGAAAACACAAACACTGTTATGCCGGGATATACTCATATGCAAAAGGCACAACCCATTACTTTCGCACATCATATTATGGCATATGCAGAAATGTTCAGCCGTGACATTACAAGACTTTGTGACTGCAGAAAAAGACTCAATATTCTGCCGCTCGGTTCAGGGGCACTTGCTACCACGACATATCCTATAGATAGAAGCTTTGTTGCAGAAAAGCTTGGATTTGACGATATCTGTGCAAACAGTATAGACGGCGTAAGTGACAGGGATTTTGTTATAGAAACAGCATCGGTGCTTGCAATTATAATGATGCATCTCAGCAGATTTTCCGAAGAAATTATCATCTGGAACACAAACGAGTTTTCTTTTGTAGAAATGGACGATGCCTTTTCAACAGGAAGCTCCATAATGCCACAGAAGAAAAACCCAGACGTCGCAGAGCTTATTCGCGGCAAGACAGGCAGAACATACGGAAATCTTGTTGCACTTTTAACTGTTATGAAAGGACTTCCTCTTGCTTATAACAAAGATATGCAGGAAGACAAAGAAGCAGTTTTTGATTCAATAGATACAGTTAAACTGTGTATTCCCGTTTTCTGCGGTATGATAAAAACAATGAAGATAAACAAAGAAAAAATGGCAGAGGGAGCAAAGGGTGGTTTTACCAATGCTACCGACGTTGCAGATTATCTTGTTAAAAAGGGTATGCCTTTTAGGAACGCACACGAAGTTTCAGGAAAAATGGTGTTTTACTGCATATCCGGTGAAAAAAGCCTGTCCGACCTTACGGTGGAAGAATTTAAAAGTTTTTCTGAGCTGTTTGAATCAGATATTTACGATCATATAACCCCCGAGGCATGTGTAAGTCAGAGAAAAGTACCGGGCGGGCCGGCTCCCGAAATGGTTTCGGAGCATATTGCCAAAATGGAGAAATTTTTGAAAAACTATATAAGTTTGTGAGGTGATTTTGCTGTGATAAGAAGTATGACGGGATACGGACGCGGCGAGGTGCAGGGAAAAGGCCGTAGCCTGAAAATAGAAATAAAATCGGTTAACCACAGATATGCGGATATAAACATAAAATCTCCCAGAACATATCTTTTTCTCGAGGAATATATAAAAAGTGTAATCTTAAAAAGTATTTCACGCGGCAAAGTAGATGTGTTTTTAACGGTGGAATATGACGAAGGCGGTAACAGCCAGGTTGTTCTTGACAAAGTGCTGGCTTCAGGGTACATAGAAGCCATCAAAGAAATTGGAAAAGAGTTTTCGGCAGAAAACAACCTTAATGCTTATCAGATTTCAAGGCTTCCGGACGTATTGAGCCTTAAAAAAGCTCCCGATGATGAAGAGGCAATGAAAGCAGAAGTAACTGAGGCGTTGGAACTTGCTTTAAAAGAATTCATTGATATGAGAACAAGAGAGGGCGAAAGAATAGCCGATGCGCTGAAAAGCCAGGCAGATTATGTACTTTCTCTTGCCGAACAGGTTGAAGCAATAATGCCGCAGACGGTGGAAAATTACAGAACCCGTCTGACAGAAAAAGTGAGCGAACTTCTGTCGACTGCGAACATTGATGAAACGAGAATTTTGACCGAAACAGCCATTTTCGCCGACAAAATCTGTACCGACGAGGAAATTGTACGCTTAAAATCCCACGTGAAAGAATTCAACAACATAATATCCTCCGACGGTCCTTGCGGAAGAAAACTTGACTTTCTTATGCAGGAAATGAACAGAGAAATAAACACAATAGGCTCAAAAAGCAATAATCTTGATATAGCAAAAATTGTTGTGGAAGCAAAAAGCGAGCTTGAAAAGCTCCGTGAACAGATCCAGAACATAGAATAGCTAATCGGAGGAAATTATGAAACAGGAAATTAAACTTATAAACATAGGTTTTGGCAACATAGTTCCGGCAAACCGGCTTGTTGCTATTATAAGTCCCGAATCGGCACCGGTTAAAAGAATGGTTCAGGAAGCAAGGGAAAGAGGTATGCTCATTGATGCAACCTACGGCAGAAGAACAAGAGCTGTTTTAATAACCGACAGCGACCACGTTATTTTGTCTGCAGTGCAGCCTGAAACAGTAGCACACAGAATGGCAGGGAAAGACAACGATTTGTCAGAGGTGGTTGAAGATGAATAGTAAAGGTCTTTTGTTGGTTGTGTCCGGTCCGGCGGGAGTCGGAAAGGGAACGGTGTGCAAAGAATTTCTTAAAAACAACCCGAATGTCAAGCTTTCCGTTTCGGCTACTACCCGTGCACCAAGACCTGGTGAAACAAATGGTGAAAGCTACTACTTTTTGACTAAAGAAGAATTTAAAGAAATGATAGAACAGGACAATCTTCTCGAGTATGTTTGTTTTGTGGACAATTATTACGGCACTTTAAAAACTGCAGTGGAAGAAAAGCTTGAAAAGGGCACGGATGTTCTTCTTGAAATTGAAATTGAAGGGGCAATGAATGTCAAAGAAAAATATCCGGACAGTGTGCTTGTGTTTGTAATTCCGCCATCATTTACAGAACTCAGGGGAAGACTCACCGGAAGAGGCACAGAAACTGCCGAGGTTATAGAAAGACGGCTTAGCCGTGCCAAAGAAGAGTTTGAATGCATAAAGCATTATGACTATGTGATATTAAATGACACTATAGAAAATGCTGCACGTGGTCTTGAATCGATATGTGCGGCAGAAAAACTTAAAGTAATAAGAAATAAGAAAGCAATAGAGGAGGCAAAAAAATGATTTATCCACCAATTGACAAACTGGTTTCCAAAACAGGTAACAAGTATGAACTTGTAATTGCAACTGCTAAAAGAGCAAGAGAAATAGCTAATGCTGAAAGAGCAAAAGAAAAAGAAGAGGCAGATGTTCAGTTCTCGGTTACAAAAAGTTCTTCAAAAGCTGATAAAAACTATAAAAAACCCATTGTAAAAGCAGTTGAAGAAATTTCTGAAGGCAAAGTGTATATCACAAAAGACGGAGAAGGTTACAAAACTGAAGGGTTCGGCAGCAGCGTTCTTGGCAGTGTTATGCCATCCGAAGAGGACAAAATAGAGTTATAGTATTAAACCGGAGATGGTTTTAAATGAAAATTGCTGAAATAATAATAAATTCGCAAGTGCGGAGCTTAAACCGCATTTATCATTATCTTGCAGATGATTCCATGAATCTATGTGCAGGGATGAGAGTGCTTGTGCCCTTTGGCGGAGCAAACAAAACCTGCGATGGGTACTGTGTGGGCATAACTGACAAAACAGATTATGCGGGAGAAATGAAAAAAGTTAAAACAGTTCTGGACAGTCAGCCGGTAATTTCAGATTATGGTATGAAACTTGCGGAATATATCAGTAAAACCTGTCTTATAAACATGGCACAGGCACTAAGGCTTTTGCTTCCACCGGCACTAAGTGTTAAGACAGAGCGTCGTGTGGTAATAGTTGATGGTGCAGAAGTCGGCGGGCTTTCAGCTGCACAAAAGGCAGTCTTTAATATTCTTTCAGCAGCAAAAAAAGACATTGAAATCAACAAGCTTCTTTCAGCAGCAGGCGTTAAGAGCGCTTCGGTTATAAGCAATTTAGAAAAAAAGGGTATTGTTAAAACTTTTGAGAGAACTGTTGGGAAAAGCAAAGAGAAAATGAGAAGTTTTGCAACTGTTAATGTTGATGAAACTTTGTTTGAAGACATAATTTCCGAACTTAAAAGCTCTTCAAAAAAGGCGGCAGTTGCATTTGAAATACTCACCGAACATACAAGCCTTCCGGTATCGGAACTTATGGAAATGGCAAATTGCAGCCGTTCATCTGTTCAACTACTTGAAAAAAAAGGCTATGTAGTTCTGGAAGAAAAACAAATTTTCCGTTTGCCTTCTGAATTGGGCGAGGTGAAAGAGGTTCACAAAACGCCTACAAAAGAGCAAAAACAGGCAATTGGTTATATATCCGACAGCCTTAGCCGGTCAAAACCTG
>JAZSKF010000170.1:0-10021 GCA_045534715.1 Clostridia bacterium
CACCAAGTTTTGCGGAAATTTCTTCAAGACCGTCTGCAATCTCTTCAAAAGTTTTCGTCGCTTCTGACAAATCCACCATCATTACCATTGTAAAATATTCCTGCATGATGGTTTGCGAAATATCAAGTATGTTCACCCTGATATCCGAAAGATAGGTGCTGACTCCTGCGATTATTCCCATTGTATCTTTCCCGATAACTGTTATAATTGCTCTCATTTTTCCGTTCCTTTCAAATTATTACCGCCCATCTGTCACCAAAAATGCGTCAATGAATAAATTGATATTGAGGATAGCTTTCCGCTACCTACAAAATTTTCAGGAGGCACTTATTATGTGTTGTTTTAACAATCTCTTCGGCGGCGACGATAACGGTTTTCTCTGGATAATCTTAATTCTCATTATCCTCTGTTGTTGCTGCGACAACTAATTTCCTTTACTGTTCGGCGTGACCCAAAAGGTTACGCCGTTTTTTTATTTTGTTAAAATATATTCTCCGTATTTATTCTGCCTGATGTCTCCCATAAGTTCCATCATTGTTAAAATCCCGTTGAGCTGAGATATCGGAACACGTATTTCTGCTGCCAGAACATCGGCTTTCCTCGGCCCGAATTTCAAGTTTTCCAGAACTGCTTTTTCTATGTTTGTTTCAACGTGTGTATTTTTGGGAATTGTAAACTCAACTTCCATTTCATTAAACAGTCCTGTTTTTATAAGATGAGGATATATGGTCTCATATTCTTCAAGAATATCTCTTACTTCCGTCACCATTTTTGCTGAGCCTTTTAAAAGCTCGTTAACTCCTGCTGAGTTTAATCCGCCTACGTTACTTGGTACTGCAAAAACGTCTCTTCCTTGGTCAAGTGCATAATTCGCCGTGATAAGCGACCCGCTTTTTTCACCTGCTTCAACCACCACCGTACCCATACACATACCGCTGATTATTCTGTTTCTTGCATGGAAGTTGCCGGGATATCCATACTCATCAAAACTATATTCGGATATCACCGCTCCGCCATTTAAAATTCTTCTCATAAGTTCAGTGTTGCTTGCGGGAGAAGCTTTGTTGACTCCTTTGCCTAAAACCGCAATGGTATTGCCTCCCGCTTCAAGACATCCTATATGTCCGCAGGAGTCTATCCCTTCCGCCATGCCAGAAACCACGGTGATTCCGGCTGCCGCCAAATCCCTTGAAAGTTTCAGCGCGATATTTCTTCCGTACTCACTCGGCTTGCGTGTTCCCACAACCGCTATGCAAAGCTCCTCGTTGGGATTAAAATGAACACCTCTTTTATAAATCACCAGCGGAGGGTCATAAATATTTTTAAGAAGTCTTGGATAGTTTTCGCTGTCTATCGAAATAAACTCAACTCCATACTTTTCTGCAAACCACATCTCTCTTTCAGCCTTGTCAAAAGATTTGTCGCAGAGGTCTTCCAGTTTGCGTTCATCCGTAACACCCAGCTTTTCATAATCGCTTCTTGTATATTCATATATCTTTTCCACACTGCCTGCGTTTTGATACAATTTTCTCGCAAGGGCTTTATGGTTGCCCATAGCAAGAACATACCATACCCAGAGTTTAATGTCCTCCATCTGCATCATCTGCCTTTTTATCTGATTTGTCCGTTTCCAAGTATAACATATTTAATTGTCGTAAGTGCCGAAATGCCCATCGGCCCTCTGACATGAAGCTTTTGTGTGCTGATTCCTATTTCCGCACCAAGTCCGAAACAGGAGCCGTCTGTAAACCTGGTGGAAGCATTGACATAAACCGCCGCAGAATCCACCTCATTCACAAATGTTCTTGAATTTTTATAATCATTTGTAATTATTGCTTCTGAATGTCCTGTGGAATATTTTGCAATATGTTCTATTGCCTCATTAACATCTGCCACCGACTTAATTGCCAGAATATAATCAAGAAATTCGGTATAATAATCTTCTTCTGTTGCCGGCTTTGCATCTTTTATATAAGTTCTGCACTTGTCACAAGCTCTTATTTCAACGTTATATTTTGCAAGTCCTTCACATAAATAGGGAAGAAAGTCTGCAAGTATATCCTCATGAACAAGCAAGGTTTCCATTGCATTGCACACCGACGGGCGTGAACATTTTGCATTAACCGCAATCTGCACCGCCATGTTAATGTCTGCCGATTTGTCAACAAAAATATGACAGTTCCCAACCCCTGTTTCTATAACAGGCAGCGTAGAATTTTCAACCACAGATTTTATAAGACCGGCACCGCCTCTCGGGATAAGCGCATCGATATATCCGTTTAATTTCATCATCTCGACAGCACTTTTTCTATCGGTGTCAGCAACAAGCTCTATAGCACCTTCGGGAATTCCCTCTTTTGTTGCCGCATCATTTAAAATGTTGACAATAATTTTGTTGGAATTTATTGCTTCACTACCACCACGGAGCAAAACAGCGTTCGAGGTTTTAAGGGTGAGTGCCGCAGCGTCCGCCGTAACATTGGGGCGCGCCTCGTATATCACACCTATGACGCCCAGAGGCACACGGCGTGCTCCAATTTCAAGTCCGTTAGGACGTTTTATAATCTTGTCGGTGTTGCCAACAGGGTCGTCAAGAAGCGCAACCTCTCTTATTCCCTCTGCCATGCCGACTATTCGCTCTTTTGTCAAACGGAGACGGTCAATCATAGCATCTCTCGTGCCTTTTTCTCTGGCATTTTTAATGTCTATTTCATTTTGCTCTATTATCCTGTCAGCATTCTCTACGAGCGCATCTGCCATTGCAAAAAGAGCTCTGTTTTTCTTCTCTTCAGAAACAAGATAGAGTTTTCTTGCTGCTTCTTTTGCCTTTTGTGCCTGTTTAGTAAGTCCGGTCATATTTACCCCTCCCGGTTATATAAGTGTTCCAACTTCTTTGCCGTCAAAAATATCATACAAATGTTCCGGATTGTCTCCGTTTGCTATAATTGTGTGTATACCGCCCGCTCTTGCAGCTTTTGCCGCTTCCAGCTTGGTAATCATTCCGCCTGTGCCGTGGGAAGACCCCGCACCGCCGGCATTCTTCATAGCCTGGTCAATATCATCTATAACATCAAGTTTTTTTGCGTTAGCGTCTTCTCTTGGGTTTGCACTGTAAACGCCGTCTATATCTGTTAATATTATTAGCAGTTCTGCTTCGGCAAGCAGTGCCACCACTGCCGAAAGATTGTCGTTGTCCCCGAATTCTGCTTCTTCGGTAGAAATTGTATCGTTTTCATTTACAATGGGAATAACACCATATTCCAAAAGCTTCATAAAAGTGTTTTTAGCATTTGTGTTGCTTTTTTCCACTTTCACAACATCTTTTGTCAAAAGAATCTGTGCAACTGTGTGTCCATACTTTCCAAACTCTTTGGCATACACATTCATAAGCTCACACTGACCAACTGCCGCTGCCGCCTGTTTTGCAACAGTTTCTCTTGGGCGTTCGGTCATACCAAGATTGCCCGCGCCCACGCCAATTGCACCTGAGCTTACAAGCACCACTTCTTTTCCCATATTTTTTATGTCAGCAACCACTTTAACAAGCTTTTCCATTCTCCTGATGTTTAATCTACCTGTTGAATGTGCAAGCGTTGATGTGCCGATTTTTATAACTATTCTTTTGCTGTCTTTTATATTTCCACTCATTTTATCACTCCGTAAAACTAACAAGTTTGTTTGCTTCCGCGTCAAGCAGGGCTGTTCTGTGCAATTTATAGTCTTCCACTTTGCCAAGCCCTGTTTCCTCCACCACTTTCACAAAAAGCTCGGGTTTTAAATTTTCCTCGCCGCATTTTAAGACGGCTCTGAGCTTAACCTCATTTTCCTTTTCATCCACAATCTCTACTGACCGAATATATGGTCTTATGTCGGTGAGCTTGCTTCCGCTTTTTGTTTTCTTTTCTGTTATTATCTCTTTTTTGTCAAGAAGTGTGGGTATGTTTCCAAACTCTCCGACAAGAACAATCTCATATTCCGCAAACTTAAGTGCTGAAAAAGGAGATTTTTCTTCCGACTTTTTGGCGCTTACAATTTTAAACCCATCAGGGATGTTCTTCGCCAGTTTTCCTGCAAGCTCTTTTGGGGAAATGTCACCTTCCACACCCATTTCCATAAGCTCGCAGCTGCTTGAAATGCCAACGCCCAGCGGGTGCGCAAAGTTCATTATGGGGTGGGGGTTAAACCCATTTGAAAAGCTAATTTCTACCCCTGCTCTTCTCATTGTTCTGCCAAACATACGAACAATGTCAAGATGAGAAACATATTTTGCGCTCTCTTTTTTCTCAAATTCAATTATATATTTAGCCATTTTTTACCTCACACTTATCCATAAGCCCGCAGCCGGCACATTTTTCTCTGCAGTTGCCGGTGGTTTCTTCTCTGTAAGCTTTTTCACATTCTCGTTTGAAAAAGTCTTTGCTTATGCCGCAGTCAATAACATCCCAAGGTAAAATTTCGTCGAACGAGCGACCCCGCTCATTATAAAAGCTCATATCAAGACCTGCTTTTTCAAAAGCCGCTGTCCATCTGTCAAAATCGAAAAACTCGTCCCAGCTGTCAAACTTTCCTCCCGCCTCGTGAGCGTTTAACAGCACTTTGCCAAGTCTTCTGTCCCCCCTTGAGAAAACGCCCTCAAGTATGCTGACATAAGATTCGTGCCAGTTATAGCTAATTATTCTTGATTTTATTTTCTCTTTTAGGAGAGCCTGCTTTTCTCTAAGCGACTCCACGCTGTCCTGTTTTTCCCACTGGAAAGGAGTCATGGGTTTTGGAACAAACGAGGAAGTGCTGACAGTAATTCTGCCGCGTTTTAAGCCTTTTTCTCTTGCAACTTTGTTATACAATTCTGCCACCTTTTCGGCAAGAGAAGCAATTCCCTCAACATCCTCCATGGTTTCTGTTGGAAGACCTATCATAAAATAGAGTTTTATGTTGGACCAACCGCCCGAAAAAGCAAGGTTTGCACCGTGAAGAATATCCTCTTCACAGATGTTTTTATTTATAACATCTCTCATTCTCTGTGTTCCCGCTTCGGGAGCAAAGGTTATACCGCTTTTCCTGACGCTCTGGATTTTCTCCATAAGTGATACTGAAAAATTATCTACTCTCAGCGACGGAAGCGCGAGATTGATTTTCTTTTTCTCGGTAAGTTCTATGAGATTTTCAGTCAGTTCATGCAGACAGGTGTAGTCGCTGGAGCTGAGCGAGGTGAGAGAAATTTCCTCATACCCGGTATTTTCTATAAGCGAAGAGGCAAGCTGAGTCAGCTTTTCTGCCGACCTTTCTCTTATGGGACGGTAGATAAACCCTGCCTGACAAAATCTGCATCCTCTGATGCAACCGCGGAAAAGTTCAAGCATTATCCTGTCATGAACAACGTCCATATAAGGCACAATCATTTTGTCGGGATAATACGCATTTGTCAAATCTTTTACAATGCGTTTCTTAACTTTAGCCGGCGCTTCGCTGCAGTTGGGGGCAAACTTTTTTATTGTGCCGTCTTCGGCATATTCCACGTCATAAAAAGAAGGAATATATATGCCTTCTATTCGGGCAATACGTTTTAAAAAGTCTATTCTTTTTTCTCCCGCCTTCTGCCAGATTTCATATTCGTCAATAACCTCATTCCAGATTTCTTCGCCGTCGCCAATCAAAAAGAAATCCATAAAATCTGCGAGAGGTTCGGGATTGTAGGCACAAGGACCTCCTGCACACACAAAGGGCATCCCCTCACCTCTGTCCTTGGAGGCAAGGGGTATGTCCGCAAGTTTAAGCATATTAAGTATATTTGTGTAGCTCATTTCATACTGAAGAGTAAAACCCACAAAATCAAACTCTTTTATCGGGTCTTTACTTTCAAGACCGTAAAGAAGTGTGCCGCTTTCAAGCATCTGTTCTTCCATATCTACCCATGGAGCAAACACACGTTCAACCCACACATCTTCACGCTCATTCAGCTCGTGGTACAAAATTTTCATTCCAAGATGAGACATGCCTATCTCATACACGTCGGGGAAACAAAAAGCAAAACGCACTTTCACCCCATCTTTATTTTTTACCACACTGCCAAACTCACCACCGGTGTATCTGGCAGCCTTTTGAACTTTATTAAGCAGTTTATCCATTTAATCCAAAACCTTTCGGAAATCTTAATCTTTTTTAAGTAAATCTCTAATTTCAGTAAGAAGAACTATGTCCGGATCGGGTGTAGCTTCTTCTGCTGCAGCAGCCGCTTCTTCTACTGCTTCTTTTTTCACACGGAACTTGCCAATTATTTTAATTACAACAAAAATGCTCAGTGCAATTATAAGAAAATCTATTATGTTCTGCAAAAACAGTCCGTAGTTTAAAGAAACTGCTTCGCCCTCACCGTTTGAACCCACAACAAGTGCCAGTTCTTTAATGTTAATTTTGCCAACAATGATACTGATGACCGGCATAATTATGTCGTTTACAAGCGAAGTAACAATCTTGCCGAAAGCTCCGCCCACAACAACGCCGACAGCCATATCAACTACGTTTCCTTTCATTGCAAATGCCTTGAATTCTTCGATAAATTTCATATTAAATTACCTCCATATACAGATACCTATATTTTACTACATTTTGCCGTAAAATGTCAATAGAGATTGATATATTAAATAAAAAACAGGCGTATCTTGAAAGATACACCTGCATCAATTTAAATTTGTCTTTGATAATAATTATTTGGAGTAAACCCAAACACTTTAAACTTCTTTTTAGCGCTGAATATAGCGATGCCGAAACACACCGAAGCAGTAGCCGATGAGAGTGTTGACAAAAGTCCAACTATTCCCCCAAAGTTTATTAAACTTACAAGTCCGCTAATAAGAGTGAAAAAGGCGCTGATAAAACATATAACTCCAACAAAGCCGGAGATTTTCGCAGGGTAAATTCCAAGCTCAGCAGCGTTTTTTGCGCATTTAAGCGAACCGCTTACCTTTGCATAGTAAATAATGTCAAAAGCATATACTATCGCCGCAAGCACCATAAGCAATGCAAATATGAACACCGCTTCTCCGATGTATTGTGCCGAAGCAATCAGTGCAACCAGCAAAATAATTTCAACCGCAGCTGCGCCCAGACAAACGCCTACCAGAGATATAATGGTAATAACTCTTATAAGCGTGAACCCACCTGTTTTCATACCGGGCATAAATCTGTTTTTCGCTGCAGCAAATATCATCCAGAGTCCGCATGTAATCAAAATTGCCGGCAAACTGCTGATAATTTTACTTAAGATATTACCACCCATAAACCTTACTGCAAATTCCCATATCCCGTCAGCAACTTCATATGGCAAATATTCATATAATGAATCCAACACTCCATAAAGTACTGTCGGTGCAAATGTTGCTGAACTTATAATTGAAAAGAGCACCGATGCACTGAAAGCAATAGCTGCCACCAGAAAGAGCGGCGAGGATGCAAGTGCTTTCACCATCGAAACAATCGGGTTCACCGGAGCAGTATACACCTCTGCCTGTGCATCAGGTTGCACAGGTGTTGCTGCCGGAGCCGCTTCCCCCATTTTGTTGCCGCACTGCTGGCAAAAAGCTGCGCCATCCGGGTTTTCTCTTCCGCATTTAGAACAAAACATATTCTGCCTCCTTAATTATTTCAAAAATCCAAGGCCACGGATAATGGGAGGTTCAATAGCTTTGCCGGAACAAATCTGGAAGAAGCATATAATTTTAAGAACCAAAAGAACGCACATCATTACTCCGTATGCAATAGGAACAATAATTGTCCAGAAAAGGAGTGCAGTTGCTATTCCCATAAGTATTTCCACAACCATAAATTTAAGTGACTGACGTACATGGAATGCTGTATAGGGAGATTCTTTGCCAATAAGAAGAGCAATAATTATACCAAAAACACCCATCAGATATACCAACATGGATATAACCTTGTTTTCCGATATATCTTTAGCGTCAAATTCTGCTGTATGGTCATAAGGATTGTAATAAGGAACATATTGCTGAAACTGTGGCTGTTGCGGAGCCTGTGGAGCCGAAGTGTTCGCAAACTGTGTTCCGCAGCTTGTGCAGAAAATTGCATCATCATTAAGTTGCGCCTGACATTTAGGACATGTTTTCATGTTTTTTCCCCTCTCTTTTTTGCGACATTTTGTCGCTTATTGTCAATTTCTATTATACCGATTACCCACCATTTCGTCAAGTAATTTTTCAAAAGAAAAAAGACAGCGAAGACTTTTTCTTCACTGCCCAACAGATTTATTATAACACACTCATATACCCTTTGTAAATAAATTTTTTTAAATTGTCATAATTTTCTCCCTACTGCACAAAATCTTTTTTATTTTTTCTTGCAAATTGCGTATTGAAATGGCCCCTTCAGGCATGGTACCATATAAGTGAAGAAAGGAAGGTAGATTCCAATGAAATAGTTTCTTAAGACTTTTCAAAAATGAAAAATGAATTTGAACCGAAAGACACGACGGTGTTACGTTTTATATAGATGTAAAAGGAGTAAAAAAGAGTAGTTAGAGGTTGGTTCAAATCAGTTTCATGTTTGGAGAAGTCAAGCAATTCGTCTTTTGGTGCTGAGTGAAGGTTTTAGTTGTTAAAAAGATGTGTGCAGCAAAAGATAGTCTAAGAAAGAGAGGTTAACCATGACGTTAGATAATAAGAATGAACAGATGTGACCCTTGACTTGAGGCAAACTAAAGTCAAGGGTCACATCCTTTTTAATTTTGCATTGGGATTTTTTCGGTCTTTACCATGTCATAGGTTATAATCTTTTCTCCATCAAGATTCTCTTTTTTCATATCAACTGCATAAATTCTGCTACCATAATATGTTGTATAATAATAAATCCCTTTTGATGTATTGCAGCAGGAAGTGTAGTTGGTTTTTTCATACCCCTCGCCCACTTTCACACATCCCTTTTGCTGATATACCGAGTAAAGAATGTGAAAAAACTGTGCCACATTTTCCTCTTCAGTTTCTCCAAATACAGAGTTTAGTTTTGTAAAACAGGTCTTCACAAATCTCGACATGGAAGACAAATCTCCCGGAAGACCAAGCCCTCCCATTCCTCTGCTGTAAACAGACAAATCAATTTTGTCAGAAAACCGGTTTTCAGGTTCTTCGGGCGAAAGGGACATATAGTTGGTTAAATTAAAAATCTGGTTGTCAAAAGTCGGATTGTTTGTCAAAACTCCCACAGGATTTTTATATATTTTCATTCCCGCAGCGGTTTGTTCCGCTACTATCGACTCATCTTTGTCAGCTATCATCCAGTGCAGCGGAGTCGGACTCATGTTTTCGTTAAAAGCCTCGTCGGTTACGTTTATGTTTGTTATAAGCTTCTCTGCCTCCGCAACAGTTTCGCAACTGCACAAAACATACGGCACAAATTCAAAAGATGCAACATTTTCTTTGCCGTTCTTTTTTTCCATATACTTTGCGTTTCCAGGAAAGTTCAGTCCCGCCATGCTTAAGCCTTTTTCATTTGTGCCGTCAAAATATAACGGATACCCACCAAAAGGCAGGGCAGCTCCTATTATGGAATAATGGTCGTCACACACCTTCCCGTTTCTGAAAACAAATTTATAATTTCTCGGCGTTATAACTATTTTTTCGCCAAACGTGTGTTCGTAGTCAAGGTTTCTCCCAAAATAATTGTCTCCGACTGTCACCGAAATTGCAGTACACATAAAATCCCTCCCATACAACCTATTGTTGCCTTGTCAGTCTCTTAAAATGCACAAAAAACAAGTCTTAAAAAAGACTTGTTTTGTATTATTAAAAATCATGACGGAATCCCGCATCTATATTATATCTCTCAAATATACAAACGATTTCTTCTACTACATCAAAATCAGAGTAATTGTCGTTTTTTATCACACTCTGTATTTCCTCTAACATCCGTATGGCAGTCGTGTCAGCAATTCTTGATGCATCAATTTCAAAATCCTGCACTCTGAATTTTATAAAGTCAGTTATATAATTTTTTAAAAGCTCAACTTTTATAT
>JAZSKF010000073.1:0-2970 GCA_045534715.1 Clostridia bacterium
GACATGGCTACGATCCGACTTGTCTTGTAGAGGCAAAACTTCTCACCGGAAGAACACATCAGATAAGAGCGCAGTTTGCCCATGCCGGTCACCCGCTGATGGGGGACGGAAAATACGGAGACCCCGAATTCAACAAAAAATCGGGTATAAAATATCAGGCGCTTTGTTCATATAAAATCATTTTCAGGTTTGAAACAGATGCCGGTAGGTTAAACTATCTGAATAATAAGGAAATATCCTTAACACAGGAGGATGTGCTGGCGCTGTGGAAACCAAAAAACCTTTAAAGTTTTCATAATTTAACAAAAATGTAATATAAAAACATCAAAAATTGTGGTATAATGATATTGGCAAGATGTGTCAGCTGCCAAGGTCCTGAATGAATTCAGCGGCTTTTTCGCGGCTGTCGAAGGTTTTTCCTTCGGTGAGCATATCCTGCTGATATTTAAAAAGAGAATAAACATCTATATAGTCTATTTGTTTTTTTTGCAAAAGGTTGCCGTCCGGAGCTATAGTGTAAAGATATATTGCACCGTCTTCAAGGCATATCTTGTACGTGTCGCCGGCTGCCGGCGGATTGGGAGAAATGGCAGCTTCCGTTGTTTCCTGTGGCTGCATGGGCGGTTTTTCGCGGGGAATATTTATCGCAAGCGAAAGTGTGGCTACAAAAACACAAAATAAAATGGGAACAAGCTTTTTGGACATATAAAACCAATCCTTTGTCAGTTTTTGGTTAGTATTTGCAAGAAAACAAAAAATATCCATCCAAAGTGGAGGTCAACCAATGAGAAAGAAGAAAAAAGAAAAAATAACCGGCAGAAAAGCTTTTAAAATGGTTCAGTCGGCTCTTCTGTTGATAGGAATCGTTGCTGCAAGCTATATAATATGGCAAGTTGGGGCGATGATTATAGACGCCTACAACTTTGACATAACACTTTATAAAACCGATATGGCTTCTACAATCTATGCTGTTGACAAAGACGGAAACTATAAAGAGTATGAACAACTCTATTCCGAGGTAAGAAGAGTATGGGTGCCCATAGAGAAAATCCCTGTTCATGTTCAAAAAGCGGCTGTTGCGATAGAGGACGAACGGTTCTATTCTCATCAGGGTGTTGACCTTAAAAGAACACTTGGTGCCTTTTCCGGATTTATTGTTGGTAAAAAAGATTATGGCGGAAGCACAATCACCCAACAGCTTATTAAAAATGTTACAAATGAAAAAGATACAACGGCAGCAAGAAAAATGAAAGAAATTTTCCGTGCTCTTGTACTTGAAACTCAACTGGAAAAAGACGAGATTTTAGAGTATTACTTAAATGTTATATATTTTGCAAACAGCTCCTACGGGATACAGACAGCAGCCCAGACATATTTTGGGAAAGATGCATCCGAGCTTGACCTTGCAGAAGGTGCGGCAATTGTGGGAATAACCCAGGCGCCCAGCCGGTTTGACCCATTTAAAAATCCTGAAAACAACAAGGCAAAACAGGAAATTGTCCTTGACAAAATGCTTGAACTTAACCTCATCACCGAAGAGGAACACAAAGAAGCGGTGAACAAAAAACTTGAGTTTTCAGACGGCAGCCAAAGACACGATCAAGCCGGAGGAATAAACTCCTATTTTGCAGAAACTTTGGTAAAAGTTCTCACGCCCCAGCTTAAAGAAAAACTGAATTTAACTGATGAACAGGTTAATCAGCTGATATATACCGGCGGACTTAAAATCTATTCCACTCTGGACGCTCATGTTCAGGAAAGCATAGACAAGGTGTTTGAAGATTCTGAAAACACAGCGCTTTTCCCGAAACTTTCGGGAGATGTTCAGCCTCAGGCGGCAGTTGTTGTTATTTCGGTAGAAGACGGTTCGGTTAAAGGGCTAAGCGGTGGTATAGGCAAAAAACAGGGCAACCTGCTTTTAAACCGCACCACAGACACACCACGTCAACCCGGATCTTCCATAAAACCTTTGGCAGCATACGGTCCGGCGGTGGAGCTGGGCATTATGGAACCTGCCACTGTTATTGTTGACGAGCCTTTTTCAAGAGGCGGATGGTCTCCGAGAAACTGGTATAAAGGATATAAAGGAAAAGTTACAATGCAGCAAGCGGTTGTTCAGTCTATGAACATACCTGCTATAAAGACGGTGGAACAGGTTGGAGTTGAAAAGTCCTATGAGTTTGCGAAAGAAAAACTGGGTCTTTCCACGCTTGTTGCCCCGGACGATAAAAACCTTTCTGCTCTGGCTCTTGGGGGCATGACCCGTGGAGTAACAGTTATGGATATGACAGCTGCATACAACACTTTTGCTGCAGACGGAATTTACACAGAGCCCTACCTTTACACAAAGGTGCTGGATCGTGATGGCAAAGTTTTGCTTGAAAACAAGGTACAGACAAGACAGGTTTTTTCCAAACAGACAGCAAAAACAATGACAAGCGTTTTGAAATGTACTGCAGAAGGGTCTCTGGGAATATCTGCTGCGCTTAAAGGTCAGGTTTCTGCCGGGAAAACGGGGACAACCAATGACGACAAAGACAGGTGGTATATGGGATATACCCCTTACTATACAGCGGGCGTGTGGTATGGGTATGATATAGCAAAAACCGTTCCCTATTCGCAGACGAGCGTTGTGGCGCACAGACTGTGGAAAAATGTTATGAATAATATACATGAACCACTCGAGGCAAAAAGCTTTAAAAACCTGCCGGCGCCGGTGCCAGACATCAAACCGGAAGAGTTCTTTATGTGCGAAGAAACAGGTCTTCTTGCAGGCGAAACTTGTCCAAAAAGACAGATTACAGAAGAGGAAGCGGAAGGACTTGAGGCATGTAATATTGTGCACGAGACACTGCAGCAACCCACCGGTGGAAATGAACAACCTTCTGTGGAAAATCAAACTCCGCCGCCTATGACAAATCCATCGGGTGATTCGGCGGTTTCAAGAAACTAAAACTACTATAAAAAGCA
>JAZSKF010000026.1:0-9330 GCA_045534715.1 Clostridia bacterium
AGTTCTTCTGCTACATCTGTAATGGTTATTGGACTTTTAAATGCAGGTGTTATGACACTTATGCAGGCAACCCCAATTATTATGGGTGCAAATATCGGTACAACCATCACCGGTGTTCTTGTTGCTCTTAAAAATGACTATTTCAACATGGCAATGTATCTGCTTGCTTTTGCCGGTGTTATGATGGGCTTTGCCAAATCAGAAAAAGTTAAACTCGCCGGAAGTCTTTGTTCGGGTCTGGGACTCATCTTTGTTGGCCTTAATGTTATGAGCAGCGAACAGGCATTTGGAAACCCTCTTGTTGAAAATTTGTTTACTGAAATTTTCAAAACTATTGATTTTCCGCTTCTTCTCATTTTTGTAGGTGTTATTTTCACTGCTCTTATACAAAGTTCCTCTGCCGCCACCGGTGTTGTTATAACAATGGTTGGCACAGGCGTGCTTCCGCTTGACCTTGCACTTTTCATCATTCTTGGTGCAAATATTGGTACATGTGTAACTGCTCTTTTGGCATCTGTTGGTGCAAATGCTAATTCCAAGAGAGTAGCTCTTATACATTTCACTTTTAATGTGATGGGAACAGTTTTATTTACAGCAATTATCTGGTTGTTTAAAGATCCGGTTGTAAACCTGTTGGTATCTGCTTTTCCCGGCAGTGACCCAATGTCGCTTCAGATGAGAGTTTCTCTTTTTCACGTTATATTTAACGTAACCACCACTTGTCTTCTCCTTCCATTTGTAAAACAACTTGTTGACTATTCACAGTCGGTTATCAAGGATAAGAAAGAAGCTACAGACGATAAATCTCTTAAATATGTTGACGAAAGACTTCTTGCAGCCCCGCCTGTCGCTCTTATGCAGGTGAAAAAAGAAATTGATTATATGATTTCTCTGGTAGAAGAAAACACCCGTCTTTCATTTACAGCAATGTCCACAGGTTCGACCGAGTACAATGACCTGATTTGTAAAAACGAAGAAATAATTGACTTTACAAACAGTGCTTTGACCGACTTTTTAATTAAGCTTGCTGCAAAAGTTGACGGAACTGAAGAAAAAGTTGTCGGTGCATATTTCCATGTTCTTAATGACCTTGAGCGTATTGGTGACCATGCCGAAAACTTCCACGAAATCGGCATTGAAATGGTAGATAAAAAGATTTCCTTCTCGGAAAATGCGCTTGGTGGCATTCTGTCCATGCGAGACAGTACTGTGAAAATGTTCGAGATTGCAAAGGAAATATTTGAAACAAAACACGATGGCAGGCTTTCTGAACTGTCTGCACTTGAAGAAATGGTAGACGGTATGAAAAGAGAGCTTATTGCCAGCCACTTTGCTCGTCTTGCCGAGGGTAACTGCAGTGTGGACGTAAGCCCTTATTATTCATCTGTTATAGTGGGGCTTGAAAGAGTTGCTGATCACCTTGTAAATGTCGGTTACAGCATTGTAAATCCTACAGGCTCACAAAAATAAAATTAAAAGCACCGCAATATTTTTTATTGTGAAGTAGTCAATACTTTGTAGACACAAAAAAGAATATTTTAAGCTGCCTGTTCAATTCTGTATTGAACAGGCGGTTTTCTTTTTAATTTTCTAATCGGTTTTACATAATTAAAATAATATACGGTTTCCTCAATAACCTTTCTTAAGTCATCACACTTCCAATATTCAAAGTGTGAGCGCAGGACATCTTTGAATCTTCCAAAAAAAGATTCAATAACCGCATTGTCTCTTGGCGTTCCTGCTCTTGACATACTCTGAA
Source organism: Clostridia bacterium (assembly GCA_045534715.1). Lineage (GTDB taxonomy): Bacteria > Bacillota > Clostridia > RUG12999 > RUG12999 > RGIG7450. The sequence goes on from JAZSKF010000026.1 coordinate 1,760, forward strand.
TTACATTGTATGATTTAAGTAGGTTACAATAACCGGCTGATGAGTACTGAACACCCTGGTCGCTGTGCAAAAGGATTTGGGTTTCGGTGCTCTTTGCTTTTTCAAGGATTCTTTTTGCCGGTTTCATAACAAGAAAGTTATCAAAGGTATCACTTAATTCATAATCAAGTATCTCGTTGTTAAATAAATCTAAATAACATGCAAGGTAATGCCATTTTCCTTTGTGCTTTATGTAGGTAACATCCGTTACAATCTTCTGCATAGGCTTTTCTGCATAAAATTCTCTGTTTAATATATTTGCATATCTATTATGTTCCGAGCCTTCAGTTTCGGGATTTTTTTGTTTGCGTACATATCCTGTAATCCCTAACCGTTTCATAGATTTCCACACGGATATATCCGAAACAATCCAACCACACATATTTAACAAAATATCTGCTATAGTTCTATAGCCTTGCGATGGATAATGTGAATGTATGTCTGCTACATAGTAATCTAATTCCTTTTGCTGAATTTCATATCTGTTTAATGTTCCTTTGCGTTTAAGCCATTTGTAGTATCCACTGCGTGAAACCTCGTACACATCACAGAGTTCTTTGACTGAGTGATTAACACACTCCTTCTCAATACAAGCGTAAATCTGCTGAATCACTTTCTTTTGGCATCGCCCCTTTCTAGTTCTATGGATTTTTTTAAGCGTACAATCTCTCCATTTTTCTTAAGAAGTTCGCGCTCCAATAGAGCAACTTTGTATTCGAGTTGTTCTATTGGAGTTAGTTCTTTCTTGCGATGATATTTCGCAAGCGGATTTCCGGGTTTACGCTTGTTGATGAGTGCCTCTTCGCCGCCATCCAGATATTGTTTTGTCCATTTATGTATCTGGGCGTGGTATATACCTGTTTCTCGCTGCAAACTCATTAAACTTTCACCTTCTAAATTGCGTAAAACTAAAGATAGTTTTTCTTCTTTGCTATGATTTATATTTGTTCCGCCTTTTTGTCTGCTCATATTTATCAACTCCTTATTTATATTTTAACATACAAAAAGATAGTAGACACTGTTTTTTAGTGTCTACTATCTTTATACCACATCAGGCTGATGTGTCTGCTCTTTAAATTTTTATTATGCCAAATCTCCTACACCATCCAGAACATAAGTGGGTCGATAGGGGAAATCATCAAGCATTTCCTTTGTTGTAACTCCGCTTAAAACCAAAGCGGTATCAATGGAAGATTCCATACCGGCAACAATGTCGGTGTCCATACGGTCGCCTATCAAAAGGGTTTCTTCGCTGTGGCAGCCCAGACGTTTAAGAGCGTGGCGCAGCATAAGCGGATTTGGTTTGCCGATAAAATATGCTTTTTTGCCGGTCGCAATTTCTATAGGCGATATAAGCGAGCCGGTAGCGGGGATAATTCCTGTTTCGGAGGGCGCGGTTATATCGGGATTGGTACCGATGAGCCGTGCGCCTTTTCTCACAAGGTCTATTGCCTTTTCAATTTTTTCGTAGCTGTAGGCACGGGTTTCGCCCATAACAACATAATCGGGGTTAACATCGTTCATGCACACTCCCGCATCATAAAGAGCGTTCATAAGCCCTGCCTCGCCTATAACATAAGCACTGCAGCCGGGGCTTTGGGTTTTAAGAAAAGATGCCGTTGCAAGTGCGCTGGTATAAAAGTGTTCGGGCGAGACAGAAAGCCCCAGCCGTTTAAGCTTTTGGCTGAACTCAAGAGGAGTACGCTCCGAGCTATTGGTCAAAAACATAAAATTTTTGTTTTCCGAAACCAGACGGTCCAAAAATTCAGAAACACCGTCCAGCAGATGATTGCCGTGGTATATAACTCAGACCAAATTCCATATAATGCTTTTCTTTCCTTTTAAAATATTCATAAAAATCGCCAACCTTTCTATTAGTTTATACTATAGAGGAAAAAAGACTGATTGTCAACAAAAAAAGAGGGGAATTTTATAAAAAAGACTTGATTATTTATGGGAAAGAATGTATAATATATTTATATAATGAAAAACGGAGGTAAAACAAATGGATCCTAATACAATTATGACCATCGCATACCTGGCGGTTATTATTGGTGTTTTCTATTTCTTCATGATAAGACCTCAGAAGAAAAGAGAAAAACAGACAAGAGATATGATAAATGCCATTCAGGTGGGCGATGATATTTTAACAATCGGCGGCATCAGAGGAACAGTTGCCAGAATAAAAGACGACAGACTGTTTATCGAATCTTCAAAACAGGACAAAACTGTTTTGGAAATTGAAAAATGGGCTGTTAAAGATGTTCTTAAATACGTTGAAGATAAGTAGGTAGTTGTTATGCCAGCAAAAAGAGGAAAAGAAAAAAGGATAGTCCCTGAAAAATTAAAGAAAATGTTCTTCTTTTTTCTGCCCTATTGGATATTGTCTTTTTTGGCGGTTTTGTTAATATTTTCGCTTGTTGTGGTAATATTTTTGATAATATCTCTTTCCCAGAGCACGTTTACGTTCATCTCCTGTCTGACTTTTATAGCGGCAGAGTTTGCGGTTGCATACTTTTTGGGCAAAACCAGCAAAATGCCGGCGGTCATTTCAGGAAGTGTATATGGGGGAGGCCTTTCCGTTATAATGCTTGTGCTGGGCCTTTGCACCGGAAGCATTTCTCTTTTCTCGCTTAAATTTCTGCTTATGTTTATTACCGGTGTGCTGATAGGAGCTTTTGCTTCAATTGCGGGATTTAACTCGCGTCCCCGCAGGAGATACAGCAGATACACGGTTAAAAAATAAAATATGTTGCCCGTTCGGGCAGAAAGGAAATATAAAAATGAAACAGGTTAAAACATTAAACAATTGTGTACTTAAAAACAGCGCAGCAAAAGGTGGCTGCGGAGAATGTCAGACTTCCTGTCAGTCTGCTTGCAAAACATCCTGTACAGTTGCAAACCAGAAATGCGAGAAGTAAGACATGGTTCATTGCTTCAGCCTTTTTGACAAAAACATTGCTGTAGACGTTTACAGCGGTTGTGTTCATGTTATGGAAAAACCGGCATTTGAACTGACAAAATATTATGCTGAAAATGGATTTAACGCTGGCGGCCTTGATGAAAAGGCTGCCGGTTTTTGCGAAGGCATTGATTATGACCTTTTAAAAGAGGGATATGAAGAGCTTTCCGAGCTTTACAAAAGTGGATTTCTTTTTACGGAAGACAGCTATGCTGAAATAGCGGAAAACCTGCACAAGAGTTCGGTTGTTAAAGCGCTCTGTCTTCATGTTGCTCACGACTGCAACCTAAGATGCAAATACTGTTTTGCGGACGAGGGAGCTTTTGGGGGACCCAAAGGGGTTATGAGCGTTGAAACAGGCAAAAAAGCAATAGATTTTGTCATTGAAAAGTCGGGTACAAGAAAAAATATTGAAATAGACTTTTTCGGCGGCGAGCCGCTTCTTAACTTTGAAGCGGTTAAGGAAATTCTTGAATATGCAAGGTCGAAAGAAGAAGAAACGGGCAAACATTTCCGTTTTACCATCACAACAAACGGTCTTCTTCTTGACGACGAAAAAATAAATTACATAAACGAGAATATGGACAACATAGTTCTTTCTCTTGACGGAAAAAAAGAAACCAACGACAAGATGAGAGTAAGAGCAGACGGCAGAGGATGTTATGACGACATTGTGCCGAAGTTTATAAAGGTTGCCGAATCGAGAAATCAGGACAGGTATTATGTAAGAGGCACTTTTACAAGAAACAACCTTAACTTCTCGGAAGATGTGCTGCATTTTGCAGACCTTGGTTTCAAGCAGGTTTCGGTGGAACCGGTTGTTGCACCGGACAGTGCAGACTATTCTATTCGTGAAGAGGATCTTCCGGTTATTATGGAAGAATATGAAAAGCTTGCAGCCGAGATGATAAAACGCAAAAAAGAGGGAAAAGGGTTCAACTTTTTCCACTTTATGATAGACCTTGACCAGGGCCCGTGTGTTATAAAAAGGCTCAGCGGTTGCGGCAGCGGATGTGAATATCTGGCTATTACCCCGGATGGAGATATTTTCCCTTGCCACCAGTTTGTTGGTATGGAAAATTTCAAAATGGGCAACCTAGATGAAAAAACTTTTGATGATGACATCAGAAAAAGTTTTGACGCATCAAATGTTTACACCAAGCCCGACTGCAAAAAATGCTGGGCGAAATTCTACTGCAGCGGCGGATGTCCTGCGAACGGCTGGAATTTCAGCGGGGACATAAACGGAACCTATGAACTTGGTTGTAAAATGCAGAGAAAACGTGTGGAATGTGCGATAGCAATAAAAGCATCTCTCTAAAAACTATTGACTAAACTTACAAAAACAAGTATAATAATGTAGTTGAAAACAAACTGCAAGGAGGCAATAATAATGAAATCAAAAAGCATCGTAAAGCTTTTGCTGACATTTGTTCTGATTGCGGCAGTAGCTTTGGTTACCTTGTCCGGACTTAAAATCGGAACATATCAGCTGATGCCTGTTACAGACAACATCAAACTTGGTCTTGACATAGCAGGCGGTTCCTACGTAGAATTTCAGGCAGTTGAGGGTGAGCAGGCAATATCCGAACTCTCAACGGAGCAGGTTGACACAACAATAGCAATTCTTCGCCAGAGAGCAACATCTCAGGGTTATACAGAAGCTCTTGTTACCTACACAAACAACGGAAGATTCAGAGTTGAACTTCCCGACGTTAAAGACCCCAACGAAGCATCAAAACTTCTTGGCAAGGTTGCAAAGCTCACATTTACAGACCCTGAAGGCGCAGTTGTTATAGACGGAACAGATATTGCAAATGCAACATATCAGTATGGTCAGGCAACTGACGAAGGTTATCAGCACTATGTAGCACTTGAATTTACAAGTGAAGGCAGCAAAAAGTTTGCTGAAGCAACATCAAGACTCATCGGACAGGCTATCTCCATCAATCTCGATGATGAACTGGTTTCAGCGCCGATAGTTCAGACTGCTATAACAGAAGGCAGTGGCGTTATCACTATTGGTAACAGCGCCGAAGCAGAAACAGAGGCAAGAACTCTTGCAGACCTTATTAGATCTGGTCAGCTCCCCTTTGCACTTGAAGAAGTTGGTCTTTCCACAGTGTCAGCAACACTTGGTCAGAACTCTTTCCAGGCAAGCTTGCTTGCAGGTCTCATAAGCATCATTCTCATAGCAATATTTATGATAGTTTTATACAGACTTCCAGGTGTTGTTGCAGCAATTGCACTTGGTATATATGCACTTTTGACAGTGCTTGTTCTCGGACTGTTTGGAGTTAACCTCACACTCCCCGGTATTGCAGGTATCGTGCTTTCACTGGGCATGGCGGTTGATGCAAACGTTATCATATTTGAACGTATAAAAGAAGAAATGAAAAACGGCAAAACTCTTAAAGCTTCGGTTGACGCTGGCTTCCACAGAGCAACAACTGCAGTTGTTGACGCGAACATCACAACACTTATTTCTGCAGGCGTTCTCTGGATACTCGGCAGCGGCACAGTAAAAGGTTTTGCGATAACACTCTTTATCGGTGTTGTAGTGAGTATGTTCACAGCAATTTTTGTTACAAAGTTTATAATGAAACAGCTTATAGGGCTTAACATTAAAAATACAAAGCTCTATGTGGGCGGAATTAAATAAGGAGGTGACAGAGCATGTTTAGTATTATGAAACACTACCCCAAATTTATGGCAGTGACAGCTGCATTCATACTTGTTGGTATAGTTATGTTTTTTGTAGGCGGCGGCTTTGTTACCGACATTGACTTCTCGGGCGGAACAATGATTAAGCTTGACATGGGAAAAGCGTTTGATGCAAACGACCTGTCCGCTTTTATAAAGAAAACAACAGGCGTTGACGCTACTGTTCAGACAAGCCTTGATGCAGACAACTACGAAGCAACAATAAAAATGGTAAGCCTTGATGCAGAACAGAGAGCAGAGCTTTTTGCTGCAATTGAAAAGGAATATGGCCTCAGCGGAGATTATATGCTTTCAAACGAAACAATCACTCCGCTTGTGAGCAGTGAAATCATTTTCAACGCTCTTCTTGCTATAATTATTGCAAGTATCCTCATTCTTATCTACATTGCAATCAGATTTGCATTTGCACCGGCAGTAGCTTCGGTTGTTTCACTTATACACTCGGTGCTTGTTATGATCGCATTCTATATAATCTTCAAACGTCCGGTGAATGCTTCCTTTATAGCAGCAATCCTGACAATTATCGGTTATGCAATCAACGACACAATCGTAACTTTTGACCGTATCAGAGAAAACAAACGTTTTGCAAAGAAAGAATCTTTCAAAGATATTTGCGACAAGAGTATATGGCAGACAATGAGAAGAACTCTCAACACTTCCGTTACTACAGTAATTACACTCATAATCCTCGCAATACTCGGCGAAGGAACAATAAGAGCATTTGTAATTCCTCTTATTGTTGGTGTTGTTGCAGGCACATATTCTTCAATATTTGTTGCAACACCTATCTGGTACCTGCTTGACGGCGGAAAAGGCGAAACAGTTAACAGAAAGAAAAAAGCATAGGAGACGGGCATATGAAAAAGGTTCTCAGCTTATTTGATAAATACACCTTTTGTCTTTGGGCAATTGTTATAAATCTTGTAATAACAATTACTATGGTGCCTTTTATTCCGGGCGAAATGTTTAACCTTTTCGGTGTGTCGCTCTATTACACCCCAATGCTCATACTGTCACCCGTTCTTATGGGTATTATATATGCCATCGTGGCGTCTTATGAAACTCCCGGCATATCTGACAGGAAAAAAACAGTATTCAGAGCCATAAAAATGGCTGATATAATAGTGTTTTATGCAGCAACAATCGCGGTATTGGTATACGCGGCAGTTCAGGGAAGAATTAACTTTTAAAACAAAAAAGCCGTCATCAATATGACGGCTTTATCTTTTGCGAGGTAAAAAATGAGAAGTTTTATTGCCGGAGAAAACGACAAAGGTCTCCGTCTGGACAAGTTTGTGCAAAAAGTGTGCCCCACGCTTTTTGGCGGGCTTTTATACAAATATATCAGAATAAAAAGAATAAAGGTCAACGGCAAGAAAACAGAGCTTTCCTACCGGCTTGCCGTGGGCGACAAAATTGATATGTACATAAACGACGAGTTTTTTGACATAACGGAAGAAAACGCTTTTCTTTCGACAAAATTTGTACCTGATATTGTCTATGAAGACGAGAATATTCTTGTGGTTAACAAACCACAGGGCATGGTGGTTCATGAAGACGATGACGGGGAAAAAGTAAACACGCTTATTTCGGGGATAAAAAAATATCTTTTCGACAAAGGGGAGTTTAATCCGGAGGAAGAAAACACCTTTGCCCCCGCACTTTGCAACCGTATTGACAGAAACACTGCGGGGCTTGTTATTGCAGCAAAAAATGCTGAATCGCTCAAAATTATGAACGATAAAATCAAAGACAGAGAAATCGAAAAGTATTATTATTGTCTTGTGAAAGGTGTGCCCGTCAAAAAAGAAGGACTTTTAAAAAACTATCTGCTGAAAGACGAAAA
>JAZSKF010000066.1:0-3013 GCA_045534715.1 Clostridia bacterium
TTCAAGCATCGGATCTTTTTCAGTGCTTGGCTGGACAACCTCATTTTTCGGAGGCAAATTTTCGCCTGTCGGGTTATCACTGTCGCACGCTCTGAAGGCAAACATAACTCCCCCTGCCAGAACAGCAAAACACAGTATAAATAAAATAAACTTTTTCATTAAAATCGTCCTTTCATAAACGTCTACATTCTATACTATCATATATAAAATCACTTTTCAATAGTAAAAAGTGTTGAAAATTGCCGGGATATATTATATAATATTTATATTATTTGATTTTTAGAAACAGAGGTGGAATAGTGAAACTTTCTCCAAGACTTCTTGCAATCGCAGAAATGATAGATGGAGGCAAAAGGGTTGCCGACATCGGCACCGACCACGCATTGTTGCCAATATACCTGCTTAAAACAGGCAAAGCGAGTTTTGCTGTTTGTTCAGACATAAAAAAAGGTCCCCTTTCAACCGCTGAAAAGAATATCGGACTGCATGGTTTTTCAGCCAAAACCCGTCTCGAACTTGCAGACGGCCTCAGTGGCATTAAACCAAATGAAGCAGATGTTGCCATAATTGCCGGCATGGGCGGTGAAATGATATCACATATCTTGTTAGATTTTATCCCTGAAGGATTGGGCGAATTCATTCTCCAGCCTATGCGGAACATTCCATCTCTTAGAAAAACACTTCATAGGCTTGGATATAAAATATGCAGGGAAAAGCTTGTTAAAGAAAGGACAAAAATGTATATAATCATCTACGCCCAAAAAGGCACTGAACCTTCGTGGAGCGAAGATGAATATACTGTTTCTCCCCTTCTTAAAAAAGATAATTTATGGGAAGAATATGCAAAACAGGAAATAAAAAAAATAGACAGAGCCATATCTCAGCTCAAAAGAAGTGAAGACGTGGAGCAAGCAGAATATTTCAAAAAACTGAAAAACCTTTATTTAAAATAAAACCGTTTCAATCACATCGAAACGGTTTTATTTTTATATATTTTTGAGAAGAAAAATACAAACATTGACGCGTTAAGCACAAGAGCAATAATCCAGGAAATCGGATATGAATAGTAGAGAACATCAAATCCACTTAAGAACATTTGTTAACACTGCATATCAATTTCTTTTTTAGCCATTTTGGTTATCCTTTCTGATTTTTCTAAAATGCCAAATAAAACAGATTATATGAAGCAAAATTGTTCCAATCCAGGAAAGAGGGTAGCTTAAGTACAAATTTAAAATTGTCCTGTTGGCCGCAAAATATGTAAAAATCCATACAATTCTTATAAAAACAAGTCCGACAATTGAATTGACCACAGAATTTGTAGCATGATTTATAGCAGAAAGTGCACCGCTGCCAATTTCCATAAGACCGCAGAGAAAATATGTTATCATAATTATCCCCACAACCTCTGCCCCGTATTTTATTGACTGGGCATCATTTACAAAAATTCCGACAAGCGTTTCTTTAAACAGAAGACCTATTCCGCCAACTGCAAGACCAAAACCAACGGCCATTATACTGCAAAGAAAAATGCTTTTTAAAATTCTTTCATATTTTTTTGCGCCAAAATTCTGTCCGCAGAAAATGGTTGCCGCATTTGAAAGGGAATTTAAAATAACATAAAGAAGTCCGTCAATTGTTGAAGCCGCCGCAACTCCTGCCATAGCAAAAGAACCAAAAGAATTGACTGCCGACTGTATTATCATATTTGATGCCGAAAAAAGCGAGGCCCTGACACCATTAGGTACACCGTTTTTTAAAATGGCACCACATTCGGTTTTGTGAATTTTTGTTTGTTTTATATCAAGTCTGTAGGGATATTCTTCCAATATAAGATATCGCGTTGTAAGAAAACATGAAATACCCTGAGAAATTATTGTTGCAAAAGCAACCCCGTCTACGTCCATTTTAAACACTACAACAAAAAATACATTTAAAACAACGTTTATCGCGCCTGAAAAGGAAAGAATTATAAGCGGACGTTTTGTATCTCCTTTTGCTCTTAACACCGCTGTGTTAAAATTGAACACCGTAGCAAAAGGAAGTCCTGCAAAAATAATTCTCATATATTTAACCGACATGTCGATAACGTTTGTCGGTGTTCCCATAAAAGTTAAAATAGGTTTGCAGAAGATTATTCCGAGAATTCCAAAAATTATTCCACCAATGATGCCAAGAGAAAATGAGGTGTGTACTGACCTTGAAACAGCCTCACTATCAGCTGCGCCGATTCGTTGAGCAATTATGGTACTTGCTCCTATTGAAACACCAATAAGAATATTTATAAATACAAGCGAAAGCGATCCGGTAGCACCAATTGCTGCAAGAGCACTGTCGCCCGCAAATTTCCCCGCTATAATCTGGTCAGCAGAGTTATACAGTTGTTGCAAAATATTTGTAAGCACAAGCGGCACGAAATATGCAAATATCTGCGGTAAAAGCGGGCCGTTGCACATATCAATGCTTCTGTTTTTTCCCATAAAAATCCCTCTTTTTTCATTTTCTCAACACATTGTACCTCTTTATACCCACAAAGTCAATATTTTAAAATAAAAAAGCAGAAATTTTCAAACGAAATTTCTGCTTATGTATTAACGGCAACAATACTCTCTTTGCCGCATTTTTTAGAGGTAATCTTTAAGCTTTTTACTTCTTGAGGGATGGCGCAACTTTCTGAGCGCTTTTGCCTCAATCTGACGGATACGTTCCCTTGTTACATTAAATTCTTTACCAACCTCTTCAAGTGTTCTTGACCGACCATCCTCAAGACCGAAACGAAGCTTTAAAACGCGTGCTTCTCGTGATGTTAGCGTATCAAGAACGTCTGTCAGTTGTTCGCGAAGGAACATATATGATGCTGCTTCGGCAGGTGCCGGTGCATCTTCATCCGGAATAAAGTCGCCGAGATGGCTATCCTCTTCCTCACCTATAGGCGTTTCAAGAGAAACGGGTTCCTGCGCAATCTTCATAATTTCTCTTACTTTTTCATAAGTCATATTAAGTTCTTTGGCAA
>JAZSKF010000090.1:0-2652 GCA_045534715.1 Clostridia bacterium
CCATAATTTCATTTTTCTCGTCAAATCCCGAATCGCCGCCATAATAGACGCCAACAGTTATAACCCCGCCTTTTTTAAGAAGCTTAAGCGAGCTTTCTATTGCCTTTTTTGTAGTCTGTGCCATTGTGGCAACAGAATGGTCCCCTCCGGGAAGATAGCCCAGATTGAACATAACAGCAGAAACTTCACCATCCACATATTTTTCAATGTTCTCATGGCCGTCAAGTATTAGAGTTACGTTGCATGAAGCATTCTTTTTCTTCAAAAGTTCTGCTGTCTTTTCTATAGCCTGTTTTTGTATGTCAAAAGCATACACCATTCCGGTTTCTCCCACAAGCTGCGATAAAAACAATGTGTCATTTCCGTTTCCCATTGTAGCGTCAATTACAACATCGCCGCTGCAAACTGCTTTTTGCGCAAAATGATGGGTGATTTCCAAAACATTTTCAGGTACTGTCATAGCTTTTCCTCCGCCCCATCAAAGTGGTAAAACCGAGGAAATTGTTATGTTTTCAGGTCTTAAAAGTCTTTCAAACACCTGTTTTATTTCCTTTTCACCTATATTGCTTAATATCTCAAAAGATTTATAAAAGTCTGTTCCTGCAACCGTGTTTCTTGCAAGCACCCCCGCATAGCTTTCCGGGTCTTCAAACGCATGGAGTCTCTGGCCGAACATTTTTCTTTTCACTCTGTCAAACGCTGCAGAATCAAACTTAAACTCTGAAATACCTTTCAGGATTTTTTCTGCCACCGCTTCCGCATCAACACCCTCGTCAGATATTTCAACATAGCCATACTCTTTTTCGGCAGTATAGTCCATTGAAAAAGAAGGAGTTATAAGCCCGTCAGCATAAAGCTTGTTATAAAGTTTGCTGCTTCTTCCGAGCAGAAGCGAAAGAGCAACCTTTGCAGCCGCCTGTCTGTTCTGTATGTCATCGCAGAAATCCATCTCTTTAAATCCGATACAGTAAAGAGGAGCGGCAACGCTCATCTTGTTAACCGTTTGGGGCACGAAAACTTTGTTTGGCTCCTGCGGAACAATTCGTTTTATTTCCGAAATCGGTTTTTCGTCCGCCAAAATTCCGTCAAGGAAATTTTTCATTTCCGCAGGTTCAAAGTCTCCAACAAGACAAAGCGTCATATTGGACGGGTTATAAAAGGTGTTATAGCATGTATAGAGTGTTTCTTTTGTAATTTCTGATATACTTTCCACCGTGCCCGCAATGTCTCTTCTTATGGGATGGTTCACGTAAAGACCGCCAAGCATGTTGAAATAACATCTCCAGCCCGGGTCATCTTCATACATTCTGATTTCCTGGCCGATAATGCCCTGTTCTTTTGCAACATTTTCATCGGTGAAATATGGTGTTTGAACAAAACTTACAAGTGTTTTCAAATTTTCTTTGAAGTTTTGTGTGCACCAGAAATAATATGCTGTCATATTAAAGCTTGTGTATGCATTTGCATGTGCGCCATACTTGCTGAACATATCAAAAACCGCTTCTCCGTCCGGTTGTTCAAAAACTTTGTGTTCAAGAAAATGAGCAACACCGTCCGGAACAGAAACTGGCTCAATTCCACCCTTTGGAACAAAAACATTTGTTGTGGAACCATAATCGGTTGAGAAATATGCACAGGATTTCACAAACCCTTTTTTGGGCACCATATATATTTTAAGACCTCTTTTATATACATAGGTAAACAATGTTTCGTCAAGTTTATCATATCTAATTTCTTTCATCAGTTACCTTTTCCTTTCAGGAAGTATATTGTATCAAGCCACACTTTTTTGGAAATAGCCACAATTTCTTCTTTTGTCACTGCTTCTATCTTCAGAATAATTTCAGATATTGTCCGCTTGTTTTCAAGAACATTTTGACCAGTGTAATGGCTGATAATTTTGTGAGGTTCGTCCTCCATCGATTTATACAGATTGATGAGCGTTTGTTTTGCAGAGACAATTTCAAAATCGGTTATATTGCCTTTTTTCACCTCATCAAACTGAAGCAGAATCTCTCCTTTTGTTTTTTCAAAATTAGAAAACTCAATTCCTGCTCCAACGCTTAAAAAAGATTTGTACATGTTGTATCTTGAATATGCATAATAAGCAAGACTAAGCCTTTCACGTACGTTTGCAAAAAGTTTGGAGTGTGTTCCTCCGCCAAAAACAGAATTTAAAACAAGCATTTTAAAGTAGTCGTCACTGTTTGGATCTATATCTGCCTTAAATCCCATTACAAGTTTTCCCTGGTTAATTTCCTGCTCTTCAAAAACCATCTTTATTTCACTTTTGTTGTTTTCCCAATTGTTTGCCGGAATTTCACCTTTCGATTTTACATTTTCAAATATGGTTTTAACTGCATCTTCTTCGCAGTTCCCGGACAGGAAAAGGGAAATGCAACTATTATCTATAATATTGTCATAATGAGCTTTAAGATTTTCTGCTGTTATCTTTTCAAGTTCACGAACGCTGCCAAGTTCAAAAGCAGCGTATGGAGTTCCATCATACATAATTTCACTGCATCTTACAGTAGCATACTCTCTTTTGTCGTTAAAAAGAGCTTCTATTGTATTTTTAAGATTGTTTTTGTCTATTTCAACAATCTCATCGCGGAAAGATTTTTCGGATGCATCGGGGTTAAATACAACCTC
>JAZSKF010000053.1:0-3674 GCA_045534715.1 Clostridia bacterium
GGGCTGTAACGCTGCAGGTGTTACAGCCCGATTTAAATAGGACAATTTTGGGAGGATAAGACCAATGGGAATGAATTACAGAAGCACAAGGGGAGATATGCCGCTTGTTTCATCGGCAGAGGCAATTGTTAAAGGCATTGCCGGCGACGGAGGTCTGTTTGTACCTACAGAAATCCCTGCACTTAAAAGTGAAGATATAAACTTTCTGGTAAATGCAGATTATCGCGCACGTGCCGAGAAAATTTTTGGTATGTATCTGACAGATTTTACCGAAGAAGAAATAAAAGAGTGTGTAACCAAAGCATACAGCGTAGAAAAGTTTGGTTCAGACAATGCGGCACCCCTTCATAAACTGGACGAATCAAGATATATTTTGGAACTTTGGCATGGGCCTACTTGCGCATTTAAGGATATGGCTCTTCAGATTCTCCCGCATCTGCTTACAACTTCCATGAAAAAGACGGGAGTTGATAAACAGGTTGTTATTCTTGTTGCCACATCGGGCGATACAGGCAAAGCCGCTCTTGAAGGCTTTTGCGATGTTGAAGGTACAAAGATTATGGTCTTTTTCCCGAATGACGGTGTAAGTAACATACAAAAACTGCAGATGGTTACACAAAAAGGCGAAAATGTTAATGTAATGAGCGTTTTTGGCAATTTTGACGATGCACAAAACGGAGTTAAAAAGATTTTCGGAGACAAACAGTTTGCACAGGAAATTGAAAAAAGAGGATACCAGCTATCTTCTGCAAATTCAATAAACTGGGGAAGACTTTTGCCGCAGATTGTTTACTATGTTTCGGCATATTGCGACATGATAAAAATGGACGAAATAAAAATGGGCGACAAGGTGAATGTTTGTGTGCCCACAGGAAATTTCGGGAACATTCTTGCAGCGTGGTATGCAAAGGCAATGGGACTTCCCATCGCAAAACTTATTTGTGCTTCCAATGAAAACAATGTTCTGACAGATTTTATCGAAACGGGTGTTTATGACAAAAACAGAAGTTTTAAAAACACAATTTCTCCGTCAATGGACATTTTGATATCCAGCAATCTTGAAAGACTGTTATACAATTTGTCAGACAGCGGCAAAGTGAAAGAATATATGTCAAAGCTTTCAGAATGTGGCAAATATGAGGTGGACGAGCAGATAAAACAAGCAGTTTCGCAAACCTTTGTTGCAGGCTGCTGCGATGACGATAAAACCAAAGAAGAAATAAAAAATATCTGGGAAAAATATAATTATCTCATAGATACTCACACAGCGGTTGCCTGTGCGGTTTATGACGAGTATGCAAAGACAGGAGACAATACAAAAACAATTATTGCTTCTACGGCAAACCCGTATAAATTCAACGGCAGTGTTTATGAAGCTCTTTCGGGAGAAACCCGCGAAACAGACGAATTTGTTATTCTGGACAAACTCTTTGAAATGACAGACAGCAAAGCTCCCGAAGCTCTATCATCACTCAAAGGAAAAACTCCAAGATTTAATCTTTCCTGCAAGAAGGAAGATATGGAAAAATGCGTTGATGCATTTTTAGAATAAAAAGATCCGCCGCAATGCGTAAAAAATGCTTTGGGGCGGAAGCTTTTAAAAAAGATTTTACCTTAGTCTTTCAACTCAAAAGTTGAACAGCTTGTTTCACTTTTTGTTACAGCAGACTGACAGTCCACTTTAATCTGTTTTGCAGTGCAACAGTTGTCTGTTGTATGGTGTACGCAGTTGGCCACGTTGCAGTAGATGCCTTCAATGGTATCGCAACCGCAGTTTGAACAAGAAGCCATAGGGTAATACCTCCTAAAAAATAGTTTAAGCACGGTGATTGTGCTTTGTTATGTTGCCCTGCCGACTGAAAAATATGCACAGGGTTTGTCCGCGACCTGTTGCATAATGGCAGATATCTTGTGGACAGAAAGGCATTATGCAAGATGGCACTTTATGCAATAGGAGATATGCATCTCAGTTATGGAATAGAAGATAAACCCATGGATGTTTTTGGAGAAAACTGGCACAACTACATGGACCGGCTGAAAGAAAACTGTCACAGGGTTTTAAAAGATGATGATGTCCTTTTGATTGTGGGAGATTCCTCTTGGGCTACATATATGGAAGAGTCGGTGGCAGATTTTGAATTTATAGACAGTCTTCCCGGCAGAAAAATTATTTCCAAAGGAAACCACGATTATTGGTGGGATACTGTTTCAAAACTTAACAAATTTAAAAAAGAAAAAGGATTTGACACCATAGATTTTTTGCATAACAACTTTTTTGTTTATGAAGATTATGCAATTTGCGGCAACAGAGGATGGATTTTTTCTTCTTCTGCCGAAGATATTAAAATTTTTGATAGGGAGCTTGGAAGACTTGAGCTTTCGCTGGAGGCGGCACAGAAAAGCGGATACAGCAAAAAGATTGTTATGACACATTTCCCGCCACTTGTTTCTCTTGATGCAGGAGATGGCAGGTTTATTGAACTGTTAAAAAAGTATGGCGTGGAGCACTGTGTGTTTGGTCATCTGCACAATCTGAAAAAAGGAGAAATCCTCAAAAGAGAAATTGGAGGAATCACTTTCAGACTTGTTTCTGCCGACTATCTTGGCTTTGAACCGGCTAGAATTTTATAGGAAACGGAGGACAAAACAATGATAAAAAAAATTCCCAACATATTAACAATTTTCAGACTTTTTCTTGTTCCGGTGTTTATATGGGCATATTTTGAAAGCTCTGTATGGGGAGGGATTGTTTTTGTTATTGCTTGTGTAACAGACGTTATTGACGGTATAATTGCAAGAAAATTTAATGCAATAACAAAATTTGGTATTTTGATCGACCCTCTTGCAGATAAAATGATGCAGATGAGCGCTGTGATATGCTTGTTCATAAGCGGAATTTTGCCACAATGGATTGTTACTGTAATTGTTGCTAAAGAACTTATTATGATTGTTTGTGCGTCTTTGCTCTTTAAAAAAGACATTGTCATTCCGTCAAACAAAATGGGCAAAGGAGCAACCGTCTTTTTATCTGTTATGGTTGTTTATTTTATGCTTTTTGGCAGCACTGGGAACCTCACAAACGATATTATTTCAACACTTCTCGGAATTGTTGCCTTTTTGGTTTTACTTTCTTATCTTATGCTTATGATAAAAAATCTTACAAAGAAAAAAGAGGAAGCATCAGCTTCCTCAAACGACGTTTAATTCCAAAAAACAATCATTTTCTAATTTCATATTTAACATTGTCGGTAGCACAAATGCTGCCGTCTTTTTTTATTATAATGGCATCAGCGCCGGCGCTTTTTGCAATTTCAAGTCCCTTTTCGCTGCCCGCAACAAAAATTGCGGTAGACAGGGCGTCCGCAAGTGCACCGTCCGACGATATTACGGTTGACGAGGCGACGTCAGTATCTGCCGGTCTGCCGGTGAAAGGGGAAAGAATGTGATGGTAAATGCTGCCGTCATATTCAAAATAGCGCTGGTAGGCACCCGATGTTATGATATTTTCATCATCACCGTCAACTGTTAAAAATATGGAGCCGGGCGAAAACGGGTCGGTTATGCCGACAGTCCAGTTTTTTGAAGCCGACTTTGAACCGATGAGACAAACATTTCCACCAAGGTTTACAATGCCTTTTTTTATATTATATTTTTTTGCAATTTCTCTTATTTTG
>JAZSKF010000084.1:0-3026 GCA_045534715.1 Clostridia bacterium
TCAACGTGACCCATAACAACAACAACCGGCGGTCTTGGCAGAAGGTCTTCTTCGTTGTCGGGAGTATCGGCAAAAAGAATATCCTCGTCTGTATAAATTATTTCATGTTCAACTTTTGCGCCAAGATCTTCAGCAACAAGAGCAGCTGTATCAAAATCGAGATTGTCGTTGACAGTCGCCATTGTTCCAAGCATCATAAGTCTTTTTATTATTTCCGTAGCCGGTTTTTTCATTCGTTCGGCAAGTTCACCAACAGTGATTTCATCCGGAATTAAAACATGGATTTCTTCCACTGTAACTTTTTGTGTTTTTGCCTGTTTTTCGATGTTTTCGTGTTTTTCTTTCTGTTTATTGCCTTTTTTAATTTTCTGTACTTTTGTGTCAGAATTTTTCATCTCAGGCAAAATGTCCTGAAGTCTCGATTCCTCTTCAAACTTTTCAAGGTCAACGGCATTTGCTCTTGTGTCAACATAACGTGACTGTTTTTCTACAACTTTTTCTTCAGGAACAGTTTCTTCAACCACTTCTTCCGGCTCCTGAGTTTCCGGTATCTCTTCTTTTTTCTCAACAGTTTTTTCAAAAGAAATGGGAGTTCCGTCATCATATTTTTTTGTTAAAATGTCGTAGGCAACATCAAGCTCAGCCTCTTCCAGACTGCTTGTTGTTGTTTTCTTTTCAATGCCCACCTCTTTCAACATTTCAAGAAGGTCTTTGCCTTTAAGTTCAAAGGCTTTTGCAAAATCACTTATTTTTATTTTAGCCATAAATAATCCCTCCGGTTTCCTGCCAAATTAAATCAATTTCAAAATTCCTTCGGCAAAATCTTTATTTTTAACTGCAATAACTGCTTTCTCATCAAATCCCACAGCATCACCAAGCCAGGATTTTGTTTTGCAGACAATCAGTTTGACGTTTTCCTTGTCACACAGGTTTTTAAACTTTTTCTCCGTGCTCTCTCCTGCATCTTCTGCAACCACAACAAGGAAGCATTTTTTTGTTTTAATTGCATTTTCCGTTGCACTTGCACCGCACGCCAGATTTCCTGATTTTCTGCAAAGTCCAAGCAGCCCAATCAACTTTTTTTCCAAAAATTACAACTCCTTTTTAAGAAGCTCATAAAAATCATCGGCAATTTTAACGGAAAGAGTGCGTTCAAATGCTTTCTTTTTCTTAGCAAGGTCTATGCATTTTTCATTTTTGCAAATGTATGCACCTCTGCCGCCTGCCTTAAAAGTTTTATCAACCAAAACTTCTCCGTTCTTCATAACAAAACGAACAAGTTCTTCTTTTGTTTTCATCTCACCACAGGCAATGCATTTTCGAAGCGGAATTTTTTTATTCCTCTGAGCTGTCATTTTCTTTTAACTCCTTAATGTATGCACTGCTGCTTTTAATATCAATTTTCCATCCGGTAAGTCTTGCAGCAAGTTTCGCATTAAGACCTGCTTTACCGATTGCAAGCGAAAGCTGTGATTCTTCAACGATTACCAAAGCTTCTTTTTTATTGTTTGCAAGAGCAGTTTCATCTATAATTACTTTGGAAACCTGTGCCGGAAGAAGTGCGGCGCTGATGAATTCTTCAGGATTTTCACTGTAATTTACTATATCAATTTTTTCTCCACCCAATTCTTCAACAATAGCATTTACTCTGATACCGCGGTTACCAACACAAGCACCAACCGGTTCAACATCGCTGTCATTTGAAAGAACGGCAATCTTGCTTCTAACGCCGGGTTCACGGGAAACCGATTTAATTTCTACAATACCGTCTTTAATTTCAGGAACTTCTCTTTCAAAAAGTTTTGCAACAAATTTCGGTTCTGTTCTTGAAACCTGGATGAATGTTCCCTTAGGAGAAGAATTAACATCCAGAACATAAAGGAGGAATTTTCCTCCGCGGGAATAGGTTTCTCCCATAATCTGACCTTTAAAAGACATAATGGCTTCTGCACGGTCAATGCTAAAAATTACATTGTATCTTGGTTTTTGAGGAGTCTTTTCATCTTCTCTTCTTCTTGAATCAACCCGTTCAATTCTGTCAACAACCCCGCCGATAATGTCACCTTCGCTTATGTTAAAGTCGAGAAGAAGCTGTTCTCTTTCTGCTTCACGGATTTTTTGCATAATAATTTGTTTTGCTGTACCGGCAGCAATTCTTCCAAAATTTCTTGGAAGTATTGCAACATCAATTTCATCGCCGATTGCAGCTTTCTTTTTAATCTTCTGAGCATCTTCCAGGAGGATTTCTCTTCCCTCTTCAACATCACCGAGTTTTTCAACAACAATCTTTTTTGTAACAACTTTTACTTCGCCTGTTTTCGGGTCAACAGTGATATTAACGTCTTCCTGTTCATCCTTATAATTTCTTTTGTAGGCATGAATCAATGCATTCTCAAGTGCTTCAAGAACCAATTCTCTTTTAATGTTTTTTTCTTTTTCGAGAAGGTCAAGTGCTTCGTTAAGTTCGTTTTTCATTTTTGTAAATTCCTCCCATTAAAATTCATAATACAGATTTACTGCAGATATATTTGTATTGTTTAATGTAATATCTTTATCATCAACTGAAATAACTAAATTTTCTTTGTTATATTTTTTCAAAACCCCTACATGTTTTTTTGCACCCTCTTCAGCGGAAAAAAGTCTTACCGAAATTTTGCTTCCTGTATACATTTCAAAATGCCAGGGTAAAGAAAGTTTTCTTTCAAGACCGGGGGAAGACACTTCAAGCATATAGCTTTCGGATATTGGGTCTGCTTCGTCAAGAATATCGCTGACCGCACGGCTGACATTTTCACACTGGGTGATGTCAATTCCATTTTCCGAGTCAATAAGAAGTCTTAAAACTCTGTCTTTTCCTTCTTTTACAAATTCTACCAGATAAAGAAAACAACCTTCTTTTTCCACCTCGTTTTCACAAAGATTCCAGACAGTTTTTTCAATTTCGTTCATATCATCACTTACCTTTCAACAAAAGTGAGTGGACTTTTAAAGCCCACTCACATTCCATACTATACCAACTATTACAT
>JAZSKF010000110.1:0-11492 GCA_045534715.1 Clostridia bacterium
TTTTGAGGGTTTTAAAAAATACCGATGGTTTATCGGATTTTAAAAGTGCCTTTTTAAGCTCGTCAATGCTTTCTTCAACCGCGTGCTGACCAACCTCAGGGTTAGAGCCTGCGCCGAATCCCTTGGTAATTTTCTCACCAATGGGGAGCTTATAGGTAGCGTTGGAATGGATCACCGCCTGCTTATCAGTGTTGATCGCAAGAAATTCAACGCCGCGGATATTTGTCTGGATCATACGGTTAACAGCGTTATTACCGCCGCCACCAACGCCAACAACCTTTATAACGGCTGCATTGTCGGTTCTTTCAAAATCTGACATATTATCATCCTCCTTAGTTTACATATACATACACATAATATATTATACACCATATAAAATGAAAAAACAAGAGTTTTTTTATTTTTCTTCTTCCATTTCCACAGTTTTTATTTTAACAAGCCTTTTTGCAGAAAGAAGTCTGCGGATTGAAGCGCTGTTGCTAAAAATACGTGTACCAAGAACAATTATTACCGCAAGACTTATATTAACGCCTAAAATGTTGCCTATGTAGGTCAGCAGTGCAGCAAAAAGTGCGTTAATGAAAAAGCCAGAAAAGAAAATTTTACTGTTAAAAGTTTTTTGCAGAGAGGCAAGGGCTGCTCCTATAACAGAGTCTATGGCAGCAAGAATTGCTATCGCAACATACTGTGAATAGGCAGCAGGAATTTGTATTCCTGAAACAAGTCCCAAAAATATACCGATTAACAGTCCTAAAACTGCCCACATATCATAAGTGCCTCCTTACTTTATTCCTCTTTATTTTTTGCGGTGGTAACATGTTTAAATGTTACCGAACCGGAATATGCTTTCATATCAATTCTGCTGGATTTCTGAATGGCAACTCCTATGTTCCATTGACGGAGCTCACTTAAAACACCGCCTGTCATATTGATTGCACTTTCAAGTGTTGCACTGTCGCCAATTGCTTTAATCACAAAGGGTGTGCTGCTTCGTGAATTATTAACGATAATAACAGGTCCGACGCATCTTATTGCGGTTGTGGAAACAACACGCTCGTCATTTATGGAAATGGCTTCTGCACCTGCTGCAAGCAGCTCGTTGACCAGTGAACGGACATCACTGTCGTGAATAATAAAATATTCCGGCGGAACTGTCGGGTCAGTGTTTTTAGCATCGCTTAAAGTAATTGTAATACCCGGCCCGTAAACATCGGTAAGTCCTGCCAGGTTTTCCGCTCTTAGAAGGTCGGCTTCCATACCTTTGTATGCGGTACCGGTCTGTTCGATTGATTCACGGTAGCTGTTTATAGTGGTCTGCATCTGAGTAATCTGGTCTTGCAGGGATGCGTTTTTCTCCTGCTCGGCAAGATACATTTTCTGAAGTTCTTCATATCTTGCAGGGGTTGACGAACCGTTGTTAAACTGAACACTTTTAAACTGGATGCTGACTACAAAACCCAAAAGGGCACAAACAAGCAGCAGTGAAATTTTTGATAGAATTTTTTGTTTGTCAATCAACTTAGGTTCATCTCCTGTAAAAATTTAAGTCTGGTCCCCGGGGTTGTCCTCAGACACTTCGAATTCCTCGGAAATTTCAGGAGTAAGAGGCTCCTGACTGTATATAATTCTTTCGGGGTTTGACACATCAAAACTTCCCTCTTTAACATCGCCTGAGTTTCTGAGGCTTTCGGCAAATGCAGCCACCTTGTATTCTATGTCTGTTTCGTCGCCAAAGAAAACCTCAATACCACTCTCAAGAACTAAAGACACGTCGTTTTTGTCGATAGTTATAGATACATAAGGTTCAGGCAAAGCCTGACGGGAAAGATAATGTATATATTCTAATATTACATCAAAAGAACCTGTTTCGTCAATAGTTATTTTTTCCCCGATATTGCTTTTTTTAACAGTAAGCCCGTAAATGACCGGATAGACCTTTGGCTCCGGACAAATTTCCATAATTTTGCCCGTTTCATCTATTGCAGCAAAATCTTTTGCAAGGGCAATATTGGCAAGGACTTTGCCTTCGGTTACGACAATTTTAATTTTATTTGGGAAAACTCTTTTAATCTCGGCGGTTTTTACATAAGCCAATTTTTCAATACCCTGTTTTGCTGCCGATTTGTTAATTTTTAAAATATGGGTTCCCTCTGTAATGCCGGAGGCGGTAACCACTTTTTCAGAGGGAGTGGCAACCGAACCCTCCACATAAATATTTTTTACGTTAAAAAAGGGTGTGAGAAATATAAACGCATAAATTGCACTTACTATAATCAGAAATCTGATTGCGGCAAAAATGCGTTTTTTTCTTTTAAGCCGATATGCTTTTTTTCGCTGCTCGGCGCGAGTTGTCATCTCTTTTCACTTCCCTTTTCTTATGTAACCTCCAAGTGAGGATATAATCTCGTCAAAATTTTCATAGCCGCGCAGAATGTGAGAAATGCTGTCCACTCTGCTTTCACCTTCTGCGGAAAGTGCAGCTATAACAAGAGCTGCTCCGCCACGCAGGTCGGGGGCTTTTACATTTGCGGCGTGCAGTGATTTTACACCGCGGACCACTGCCATCCGGTCTTTTATGGTAATGTCAGCTCCCATTCTCTGAAGCTCGGCGGCAGTATTAAATCTATTTTCAAAAATGGTTTCGCTTATAATGGAAGTCCCTTCCATAGTAGCACAAGCTGACATAAATTGTGACTGGGCATCGGTTGGGAAGCCGGGATAGGGCATTGTCTGCACGTTGTCTATTGCCTTGAGTCTTTTTTTACAAGCAACAATCATACTGTTAGCATTGCAGGTTATATCTGCGCCACATTCTTTTAAAATGGAAGTTATGCTGTGAATGTGCACAGGAACAATGTTTTTGAGTTCTATTTCACCTTTGGTTGCAGCCACCATAAACATCATTGTTGCTGCAACAATACGGTCGGGAATAACAGCCATTTCTGCAGCGTGAAGCTTTTTCACGCCTTCAATCTCTATAACACTGCTTCCGGCACCGCTTATTTTTGCGCCCATTAAATTGAGAAAATCCTGCAAAGCAGTTATTTCCGGTTCGCGAGCACAGTTTGTAATGACAGTTTTGCCCTCGCGGCGACAGGCAACAAGCATAATGTTTTCGGTTGCACCTACCGAGGGGAAGCCCAAATGTATGTGCCCTGGTCGGAAATTTTCAAGACGACATTTTATAAACCCGTCTTCTTCTTTTATGTCAATTCCAAGCTGGCGAAAAGATTTAAGATGGATGTCTATGGGCCTGAGCCCGAGTTCGCAACCGCCCGGATAGCTGCATTCACATTTGCCCATACGCGAAAGAAGCGCGCCGGTGAATATAACCGAAGAACGCATTTTCCGTGTGAGACTTTCGGGAATGTAGCTGCAGGAAACGTTGGTGGAATCTATATACACCGTCCTATCGGTCCGGGAAACTTTGCAACCTAGATGCTCAAGTATCTGAAGAGTAATTTCTACATCATATATATCTGGACAATTATGTAAAACAGTGGTTCCGTCTGCCTCTATACAGGCAGCAAGCATAGGAAGAACTGCGTTTTTTGCTCCTTGAACCAAAAGGCTGCCATAAAGTGGATTTCCACCCCGGATTATATAGCTGCACATTTGCACACAACACCTCCGCAAATAATAAAAGTATTTTACTACATAGTATGCGGAGTGAGTTTTTTTAGTGAATGAGAGAAACTATCTCATTATATATCTGTTTTGCTGCGTTTGGTTTTGCCATAGACAGCGCATGTGCGCTTATCGTTGCAGAGTCTTTGCTTCCCGGCATAAGCTTCTCAACTGCACAGGAAAGAGAAGAAACATTTAACTCGTCCTCTTTCAGCATAAGAGCAGCTCCTGCATCCTTAAGAGCAAGCGCGTTGTGTTCCTGATGATTGTTGGTAACATAGGGGGAGGGGATAAGCAGCGAGCATTTGCCCATAGCACAAATTTCGCTTATAGTAATGGCTCCGGCTCTGCCCACAACCACATCGGCTGCAGCCATCCACAAATCCATATCATAGATATATGGGGCAATGGTTATATTCTCCGGCAGCATGACATTTTCAAGTTCTTTTTTAATGTCTTCATAATATCTTTTGCCGGTGCCCCACATAATCTGCATATCACCTGCTGAAGATTTTACATATTCAAGCATTGTGTCGTTTATTTTTTTAGCACCAATACTGCCGCCGAACACCAGCAGCAGAGGTTTTGTTATATTAAGTTTTTCCCGTGCTTCCGTTCGGTTGGTTTTTAAAATGCCTTCACGGACGGGATTGCCCGTCAGCACAAGGGAGTCTTTTCTAGAAAAATATTTTCTGCTTTCCTCAAAGCTTATGCAAACCCTGTCAACAACTTTGCTGAGCAGACGGGTTGTCATGCCGGGGAAAGCGTTTTGTTCGTGAATAAGTGTTGGAATTTTTAAGGTGGTAGCGGAAAAAACCGCAGGACCGCTGACATAACCACCGCAACCGATTACAACATCGGGAGAAAAGTTTTTGATTATTTTTCTTGTCTGCGCAACTCCTTTTGCAGCAAGAAACACTGTTTTTATGTTGGAAAGAGAAAGACTGCGTTTAAACCCGAAAACTTTAATGGTGGATATGGGGAAACCTTCTTTTGCAACAAGTTCGGTTTCCATACCACCCTCTTTACCAATGAATAAAACCTCGCCGCCATGCGATACAATTTGTCTGGCTATAGCAATTGCGGGGTTTATGTGACCGGCTGTTCCGCCGGCGGATATAACAGCTTTAATAGCCATAAAATCAACCTTTCTGTGCCGATTGTTTTGAAGAAGTTTTTGCCTTTTTCTGTCTTGATATGTTAAGAAGTATTCCCATAGAAGCAATTGTGAAAAACAGGTTTGTTCCGCCGGCACTGAAAAATGGCAGCGGCATACCGGTTACAGGGAACAGAGATGTTACAACACAGATGTTAATGAACACCTGGACAAATATGAGCGCCCCAATTCCCACAGCTATTAAAAAGCCCAGTTTGTCAGGGGCTTCCATTGCAATTTTTATACATCTCATTACAAGGAAGAAGAACAGAGCAAGAACAAAAAGTGCGCCTACAAAACCAAGTTCTTCACATATAACTGCAAAAATAAAGTCATTGTGCGGTTCGGGTATGTAGAGAGCTTTCTGGACACTTTTTCCAAGTCCTTTGCCAAAAAGTCCGCCTGAGCCGATTGCATATAGTGACTGTATTACCTGCCAACCGTCGCCGGTGGGGTCTTTAAAGGGGTCTAAAAAACTTGTAAGTCTGCTTATGCTGTATTCATCTGAAAGGAGTAGCACCATAATGCCAACAAGAGCAACGGGGACAATAAGCAGCAGATATTTAAGATCTGCACCTGCAATTATTACAATTATTCCGCAAACTGCGGTAATAAGAAGTATTGCACTTTTGTGAGGCTGCAAAACGAGCGGAATTATAACAAGAATCAGCATTAGTCCGTATGATAGCCAGGAAGATTTGAAATCTTTAAGCTCCGCTTTTGACTGGCCTGCACACTTGTTTGCAAAAAACAAAATCCACACTATTTTTGCAAGCTCTGATGGTTGGAAAGAAGCGCCGCCAAGATTTATCCACCTTTTTGCGCCGTTTAAATCTTCAGCCGAAAAAAGCGGTATAAAAAGCATTATCCAGACAACAACCACACTTGACATAAGTATCTGAGGTGAACAAAGAAGATGATAGTCTATCTTTGAAATAAGCAGCATACCAACAATGCCCAAAATAGCCATAACAAGTTGTTTTTTAAGAAAATAAAGACTGTCACCCTGACGGTAAAGGGCAGTTACTGAACTTGCTGAAGCCACCATTATAAGCCCGAAAAGAATTATTATAAGAAGCAGGATAATAAATTCTGTATCGAGAGTTCCTTTGTAGGATAAAGAGGTGGAAAGCTTGCCCAGAAAACTGCGGTTTCTTTTATTTGCCAATATATTCAACTCCCTAAATGCCGGCGTAAGCCAGTATGCAGAAAAGCGCACACACGGCACTGAAGATAATATCTATTTTTATTTCTGACCAACCACACATTTCAAAATGGTGGTGGATGGGACTCATTTTAAAAATTCTTTTTCCGGTTAATTTATAGGAAATAACCTGCATGATAACAGACAGGGTTTCAATGACATACACGCCGCCTGCAATGAGAAGAAAAAGCGTCATTCCGTTTGCAACTGCAATGGCAGACAGTGCTCCGCCTAAAAAGAGGGAACCGGTGTCACCCATAAAAACCTGTGCTTTTGGTTTGTTATATATCAGGAACGCTGCAAGAGCGCCAACAAGCGCAGCAGCAAAAATGCCTGACTGGTTGTCGCCTAAAAGAGAAGAAGCTGCCATAAAGAACAAAGCCACAATTATGGTAACGGAGGAAGCAAGACCGTCAATGCCGTCTGTTAAGTTTACGGCATTAACACTTCCTATGATGACAACTATTGCAAAAGGAATATACCAGACTCCGAGGTTTAAAACAATATCTGTAAACGGGATTTTAACTACCGGGTCTATCACTCCGTTTTTATACAAAACCCATACAAAAAGGCCTGCAGCAACAAGCTGTAAAACAAGTTTTTGCAATTCTGTCAGACCAAGGTTGCGCTTTTTAACAACCTTGATATAGTCATCTATAAAACCAACAACACCAAAAGAAGCAGCAAGATAGAGCATCATAATACCCTTAAAAGAGTGATTTAGCATAATAAGTGCGGATATTGCAACGGCAATTATAAACATAATGCCGCCCATTGTCGGAGTGCCCGATTTTTTGCTGTGCCATGCAGGTCCTTCCTCGCGGATTTCCTGACCAAACTTCAGTTTTCTCAGCAGGGGAATGGCAATAGGTGCAACAGCTGCACAGACAGTAAAAGCTATAAGTGCTGCAAAAAGGTAATTCATAGTGACAACTCCTGTAAATTTATCTGTTGATATATTCTTTTACAATCTCTTCTTCACTGAAAGGAATTTTGCCCTCTTTCATAATCTGGTAGGTTTCGTGTCCTTTACCCGCAAGAAGAAGAATATCCCCGGGCTCTGCCAGGTCAAGAGCGAAATGGATAGCTTCTTTCCTGTCGACAATTTTTGTGTATTTGCAACCGGAGATAACAACTCCCGGTTCCACCTCGGCAATAATGGTTTCCGGATCTTCGCTAGCCGGATTATCCGATGTTATAATACAGTAGTCGGACAGTTTTCCTGCAATTTCACCCATTTCAGGGCGTTTGGTTTTGTCACGGTCGCCCGCGGCGCCAAACAGTGTAATTATTCTTCCTTTGGCAAATCCTTTTATTGTTGTGAGGATGTTGTAAAGTCCGTCTGGAGTATGTGCAAAATCTATCATTACGGAAAAGGGAACATTAAGCGGCAACATTTCGGCTCTGCCTTTTGCTCCTTTGGAAATGATGAGCCCTTTTGTGATATCTGTTTCAGAAAAACCAAGCAAGCTGCAGGCTGCAGCCGCAGCAAGCGTGTTATACACATTGAATTTGCCCGGTATAAGTGCTTTTATAACACAAGATTGGTTGCGGTGAGTCATATTGTATATAACGCCTTTGTCTGAAAGTTTTATGTCGGAAGCATAAAAATCTGCACTGCTCTTTTCGGCAGAATAGGTAAACACATTTTTGCATTTTGTCCGGGTTGCAATTTCCATACTGTATTTGTCATCTGCGTTCATAACTGCAGTTTTGCACATTTCAAAAAGTCTTGCTTTTGCATTTGCATAATTTTCCATTGTGCCGTGCAAATCAAGATGGTCGTGAGTGAGATTTGTGAAAATACCAAGCTCAAAATCTGTGCATGCAACACGGTCAAGTTCAAGAGAATGGGAAGAAACTTCGGCCACGCAATAGTCGGTGCCCGAGTTTGCCATCATTCTTAAATATTTCTGGAAAAGGTAGCTTTCCGGAGTGGTTTTGTCAGCTGCCATAACACTGCCGTCTATTATAATTTCATTTGTTCCTATAAGCCCAGCCTTTTTGCCCGACATTTCAATTATGGTGCGGATAAGTGTTGCGGTGGTTGTTTTTCCGTTAGTTCCCGTAATACCGATAACTTTTATGTCTCGGGAGGGATGACCGTAGAATGCTGATGAAAGCTCAGCCATAGCATGCCGGGAATTTTTCACTTTAACAATGGTTGCACCCTCTATATTTATGTCTTCGGTAACAACAAGACATACTGCACCTTTAGATATGGCGTCCCCGGCAAATTTGTGGCCGTCCGTCTTAAATCCTTTTATGCACACAAAAATGCTTCCCGGTGCAACCTCTTTTGAGTTGCAGGTGATGCCCGACACTTCTATGCCGGCATCCCCGGTTACCGATAAATATTTTGTTTCTTTTAATAATTCGTTTAGTTTTGCCATTTTTACCTCTGACTAATCTGCTTCGCCTGTAATAACCTCAACGGTACTTCCTGCCACCGCAAGTTCACCGGGAGGAGGGTTCTGCCCTGTTACAACCGAACCGCCGTTTTTCGTTATTTTTATTTTAAGACCTGAATTTACTGTTATTTCGTTTGCCTGTTCAATAGGCAGAGAGAATATATCCGGAACCCTCACTCTTGCAGCTTCGCCTGC
This sequence comes from Clostridia bacterium, assembly GCA_045534715.1. Classification (GTDB taxonomy): domain Bacteria; phylum Bacillota; class Clostridia; order RUG12999; family RUG12999; genus RGIG7450. Next base: position 8,594 of record JAZSKF010000110.1, read on the forward strand.
AAGGTTTGTGTATAAGGTTACGGAAGACCCGTTTTTTACTTTTGTGCCTGACGCAGGTTCTTGGGAAAGAATCTGGTCGCCGCTGCCCTGAACCACAAATTTAAGACCGAAGTTTGTTAAAATTTGTTTTGCTTCGGTGGTGGATTTTGAAACCACGTCCGGAACAACTGAAGAAAGTTCTTCCGATTCGTCCTGTGTATACTGGGGCTCTATGCCGTAATACTGCAGAACTTCGCTGATGATTTTGCCTGCTACGGGGGCAGTTATAACACCGCCATAATAATTTTCGCCCATAGGTTCGTCAAGAAGAACCAAAACAATAATTTTTGGGTCGTCTATGGGTGCTGTGCCAACAAAGGAACCAATATATTTATTGCTTCCACGCGGCTGTTTTTCACTCGTTCCGCTTTTTCCGCCAACACGATAACCTTTAACCGCGGCGGTACTGCCCGATTCTTTGACAACAGTTTCAAGAACGGTTTTCATTTTTTCGCTTGTTTCTTTTGAAACGGTCTGTCTTATTTTATAAGGGGAGAACGATTCAACCACCTGACCGTCTGCAGACCTTATTTCTTTTACAAGATAGGGGCGGTAGAGTGTGCCACCGTTAACAAGAGAAGAAATTGCTGTGATCATCTGGAGGGGAGTTACCTGAAAGCTTTGTCCGAAAGAGGAAACCATAAGGTCCAGGTCGGTAAAAGCATCCTGTTTGTGGAAAGAACCGATAGCTTCCCCCGGAAAATCTATTCCGGTTGTTTCTCTGAAACCGAAAGATTTAAAGTTTTTATAGAAATTGTCTCTTCCTATTTTAAGGCCTACCTGCATAAGAACAGGGTTGCAGGAGTTTACCATACCTTTCATAAAGGTCTGGCTTCCGTGACCGGCAGTTTTCCAGCAGCTAATGTTCCAGCCGCCTGCCTCAAGAGCACCTGAACAGTTGTAGGTTTCCTCGAGGGTTGTAACATTTTCTTCAAGTGCCATAGCACAGGTTATAAGCTTGAAAGTTGAGCCCGGCTCGTAAACATCAACCGTAGGTTTGTTACGTTTTATTTTTGAAGTTGCCTCAACATAGGCAGCATTATAGTCGGCTCCGTCAAGTGCGTCAAGTTTTGCAAGTGTTTCGGGGTCGGTAATCTCTATAGGCTCGTTGAGGTTATAGCCGGGAACACTTGCCATGGCAAGAATTGCTCCTGTGTGCGGGTCCATTACAATTCCGGCACCGCCGCCTGCAGCCATATTTTCTATATATGCTTCCTCAAGGCTTGATTCAACTATACGCTGAATGCTCTCGTCAATGGTGAGAACAAGATCGCAACCCGACTGAGCATTATAATACTGTTCATATTCAAAAGTGGGACTGCCGGCTGCCGAATCGGATTTCACAATAGCGCCGGAGGTGCCCCTAAGATATTCGTCATATTTATATTCCAGCCCCTCAAGCCCCTGGTTGTCAGCACCGACATTTCCAAGAAGCTGAGCTGCAAGGTTGGAGTAGGGGTAATAGCGTTTTGTATCAGAAATAAGGCTGACACCAACAAGGTTGTGGTCTTTAAGCATCTGTTCGGAAAGGGGGTTGCCCTCTGCATCTTCGCCACTGATATAGCTACGCAGAATTTCAGATTCCTCCTGAGAAATACGTTTTTTTATGTATTCAAACCGTGAAGCCTTTTCGAGAGCAGAATATATCTTGTCTTTGTCCACTCCCAAAACTTCCGACAGAGTTGTCACAACCTGAAGCGAATTTCCCTCTTCTTTTATACGTTTTGGATCAACAACAACCGTGTCGACATTTGCGCTGACAGCAAGTTCTTTGCCGTTGCAGTCGTAAATTGTACCACGGCGGGGAGTGATTTCGTTTTCTTTCGTCTGCTGGTCAAGAGCAAGAGAACGAAGCTCATTGCCCCGGATAAACTGCAAATAGGCTGTTCTGCCAATAAGAAGTGCAAAAGCAACTATAAGAACAGCCATTGAAACAAAAATTCTGGTATTCGTTGTAGATTTTTTTCGTTTTTTTACCATAAACAAAACCACCTTAATTGACAAGAGAAGCCCTGACATGTTGACATGACAGAGCCGGGATGTGATGTAAAGAAAAAGTCACCTGTAAATATATAATCGAAAATCAGTGTAAATATGACAGGACGTTGCTCATAAAGCTTTCTCTGGGCTGGGTATCGTCGCCTGCGGGTTTGCCGGAAAGAACCTGTGCATTATTGTCAACAGAAACATGAATATTTACTATTTGATTTTGAGAAGGTTTAACCATACCAAGTTCTTCGATTGCTTTTCTTTCAACTTCTTTAAGGTCAATACTGCCCTGAAGCTGAACCTTTGCAGTGGTATTTTCAGAATAGAGCTGTTCAAATGTGCTCTTGGCGGTTAAAATATCTTTTTCCAGTTCATTTGCGGTTGCATATCTTAAAACAACAACCATCAAAAGTGCACTGCAGAAAACAAGAAAAAATGCAAAATCCCAACGGAATCCCTGTTTTTTTGCGGTATGCGAGATTTTTTTTGAAGCTGCGGGAGAATAAATTTTTCTGGCTAAATTATCCTGCATTTTCATGTTCTCCTTTCAAATTTTTTCTATTGCTCTGAGCTTTGCGCTGTGGCTTCTCGAATTTTTATCAAGTTCAGACTGTTGTGCAACCACCGGTTTGCGAAGTTTTAATTTGCCTTTCGGTGTGTTGCCGCAGGTGCAGACAGGAAGTTCTTTGCTGCATGTGCATCCTGCGCAAAGGTCTGCAAAAAGTTTTTTAACTATTCGGTCTTCCAAAGAATGGAAAGTTATAACTGCAAGGACACCGCCGGACTTTAGTGAGTCAAAAAAGTCGCTGAGCGAACTTCTTAATAGGGCAAGCTCCTGATTTACTTCTATACGAATTGCCTGAAAGGTGCG
>JAZSKF010000168.1:0-4100 GCA_045534715.1 Clostridia bacterium
GATGCAACTGGATAAATTCCGGTGCGTTAAAGGGAAAATTGTTACGGTCCACTCCTCGCTGAGAGCTGTTGGAGAAATAGATGGTGGCGGCGAAACACTTTTGTCGGCGCTAATCAATTTTTTCACTCAGGACGGTGGACTTTTATGTGTCCCCACACATACCTGGGACAGTGATGTATACGACAGAAGAAGAGCGGACAGTTGCACAGGGGTATTGTCGCAGCTTGCAGCTGCACATCCTGATGCTATAAGAACCCTGCATCCCACACATTCCATGGCGGTGTTTGGAGACAGAAAAAAGGTTGAATCTTTTGTAAATTATGAGGCAGTTGCGGACACGCCGGCGAATCCCCGTGGATGTTACGGCAAACTGCTTGAAGAGGACGGATATGTTCTTTTGATTGGTGTGGGACAGGACAAAAACACATTTATTCATTGTGTAGAAGAACTTCTTGACACGCCTGCCCGCCTGACAGAATATAAAGTGGAAAAGAAGATTATTCATAAAGACGGAAGAGAAGAAAAACGTTTTCTGTATTGGTTTGACGAAAAGAAAATTCCCGATGTTTCCATATACTTTCCAAAATTTGAAGAGGCGTTTCGTTATTATGGTGCTATTGAGGACGGCTGTATTGGAAACGCCAAATCACAGATGTGCAGTGCAAGAAAAATGTTTGCCACAGTTGAAAGAATATATAAAAACAACCATTTTGGTGAACTGCTTGGAAACGCCTTGCCAATAGACAAAAAGCTTTATCAGTAACATTGATTAGTTTTTATAGAATAGAAATCTAAAAAAATTACAAAAAGGAAATTTTAATATGAACAGACGAGAAAAAGCAGTAGAAAATCATAACAAAGGATGCAACTGCGCACAAGCGGTGGCGTGCGTGTTTGCTGACAGATTGGGATATAGCGAGGACGAGATATTCAGACTTACCGAAGCTTTTGGCGGAGGTATGGGCGGAACTCAGGGCGTTTGCGGTGCTGTAAGCGCCATGGTTTTTGTGGCAGGTGGAATTAAAAGCTATGGCATGGACAGGCTTCCCGAAACAAATAAAAAAGAAAGCTACGATTTTGCCCGAGAGCTTATGGAGAGATTTAAGTCCAGGATTGGAACAATTATGTGTGAAGAAATAAAAAATAAAGCTTTTCGCTCATGCGACGGATGTATAGAGGATGCCGTGGAAATATTAGAAGAATTTATAGGGGAATAAAAAGCATTTTTTCTGCATTTTCAAATAGAGTAGTTTTGATAGTATTGTTTTATCCTGTCTTGACATGAGTAAGAATTATGTTCAATAAAATAAATAAGAATTATAATAAATATACAAACCGATAAAAAGGGAGAGATTTTTATGATTCCGGCAATAGTATTGTTTGCTTTAACTTATGTATGCATACTTGCATTTGGCAAGTACAGGACCTATATTGCTCTTGCGTCCGGTACAATATTTATTTTATCCGGCATGCTTCCGCTGGAGGAGATAATTTCTTCAATAGATTTTAACGTACTTCTTATGATTATCGGAACAATGGGGCTTGTATCTCTGTTTACAGAAAGCAAAATGCCTGCAATGCTCGCGGATATGGTTATGGAAAAAGTTCCAAATGTTAAATGGGCAGCAGTTTCCCTGGCTTTGTTTGCTGGGATAATATCAGCGTTTGTTGATAATGTTGCGACAGTACTGATGGTGGCGCCGATTGCACTTGCCATTTGTAAAAAGCTTGACACAAATCCAGTGCCTTTTATTATAGCAATTGCCGTTTCCTCCAATCTACAGAGTGCGGCAACTCTGGTTGGCGATACTACCGCAATTATGCTTGGTTCTGCACTTGACATGAGTTTTCTTGATTTTTTCTGGTATAAAGGCAGACCAAGTATATTCTTCGCCGTAGAGCTTGGTGCAGTACTTTCTGCACTAATTATTCTTTATATATTCAGAAAGGAAACGGCATCCATTTCTGCTAAAAGTGAGCGCACCAAGGTGACCGACTATGTTCCAACGGTGCTTCTGGTTGCAGTTTTGGTGCTTCTTATTGCTGCTTCTTTTGTTACGAACAAACCTGATATAACAAACGGACTGATATGTTGCGGTCTGCTTGTAATCGGACTTATATATACAGTTTTAAAGAAGAAAACATTTTCTGCCGTAGCAGCACCGCTTAAAGAAATTGATTTTCAAACAATAGGAATTCTTGTTGGAATATTCCTTATGATAGGCGGAATATCATCAATGGGAGTTATTGATGCTCTGGCAAACCTGCTTGCAAATGCAGGCGGCGGAAACATTTTTGTACTATACACAGTAATCGTTGCAGCTTCGGTGATTATTTCTGCATTTATCGATAATATCCCTTATGTTGCAACAATGATTCCTGTTATTGCCGGAATTGCAACTGCACTTAACATTGATGCAACACCACTCTATTTCGGACTTCTTTCGGGAGCAACTCTTGGTGGAAACATTACGCCGGTAGGAGCTTCTGCCAATATAACAGGAATAGGAATTCTGAAAAAATCGGGATATTCGGTAAGCAACGGCGATTTCTTCAAAATCGGTATCCCGTTTACAATAGCTGCGGTAGTCCCTGCATACATCTATATCTGGATAATGTATGGAATTTAAAACTAAGATATTGAAAATATTTTTATAACTTTACGTAGTTATATTGAATAATATTGCAAAATACAAAGGAGAAATTAAAGTGGGTTTTTTAAAAGGCAAGACGGCGATTATAACAGGTGCGGGATATGCGGTTCTTTCTGGTGGGAAGTGCGGGTCAATAGGTTATGGTATTGCGACCGCTTATGCAAAGGAAGGCGCAAATCTTGTTATTACAGGAAGAAATGTTGCAAAGCTTGGAAAGGCGAAAGATGAACTTGAAAAATTATATGGCATTAAAGTTTTGGCTGTTCCTGCAGACATTGCGGAGGGAAACGATAACGAAAAAATTGCAAAAGAGGTTGCCCGAAAGGCAATAGACGCTTTTGGAAGAATAGATGTTTTAATCAATAATGCCCAGGCGTCAGCATCAGGTGTTACAATTCAGGACCATACAACAGAGCAATTTAATCTTGCTATCTATTCAGGTTTATACGCAACATTTTATTATATGAAAGCTTGCTATCCGTACCTTAAAGAAACAAAGGGAAGTGTTATAAACTTTGCATCCGGAGCGGGTCTTTTCGGCAACTTTGGTCAATGTTCCTATGCCGCAGCAAAAGAAGCTATCCGTGGGTTAAGCCGTGTTGCAGCAACCGAATGGGCAAAAGACGGGATAAATACAAATGTTATTTGTCCACTTGCATGGACTGTACAGCTGGAAAATTTTGAAAAAGCGTATCCCGATGCATTTAAGGCAAATGTGAAAATTCCACCGGCAGGCCATTTCGGAGATTCTGAACTTGAAATCGGAAGAGTATGTGTTCAGCTTGCTTCGCCCGACTTTAAATATATGAACGGAGAAACATTAACCCTCGAGGGTGGAATGGGCCTCAGACCGTAACATTTTTTGCTCCTGACTTGACAAAATCATATAAAGATTTTATAAAAATATTCAGAGGTATTAAATATGGAATTTGAAAAATTGATTACAGAAAGATATTCTGTCAGAAAATTCAGACCGGAGCATTTGTCCGAAGAAAGCATTTTAAAAATTTTAGACGCGGCACACAAGGCACCTACGGGATGCAATTATCAGCCCCAGAGAATTTTGGTTTTAAATACCGATGAAGGTGTGGAAAAACTGAAAAAATGCACCAAGTGTCATTTTAATGCTCCTGCGGCAATGCTTGTTTGCTACAATGAAGAGGAAAGCTGGAAAAGGGTGTATGACGGTGCTCTTTCTGCACCGGTTGATGCAGCAATTGTTGCAACGCATATGATGCTTGCTGCGCATAATGTGGGAGTAGGCAGTTGCTGGGTTATGCATTTTGATCCGACGGCAATTAAAGAAGAGTTTGGCATTCCAGACAATATCAAACCACTTGCGCTGCTGGTGATGGGATATCCGGCAGAGGAGTCTGTGCCCGGTGGATTTCACAATGAATTCCGGCCTCTTGAAGAAGTTGTTTTTTATGACCGGTTTTAAAGGCA
>JAZSKF010000192.1:0-4088 GCA_045534715.1 Clostridia bacterium
AGAGTATTATGCTTGTTCAAAATTAAGGAGGAAATTAGAAAATGGCAAGTTTGGAACTTAAGGGTATACATAAAATATATCCTGGCGGCGTTGAAGCTGTTAAAGATTTTAATATGGATATTGCAGACAAAGATTTTATCATACTTCTCGGACCTTCCGGCTGTGGTAAAACAACAACTCTCCGTATGATAGCGGGTCTTGAGGAAATCTCTTCCGGCGAGCTCTACATTGGAGATACTCTCATGAATGATGTTTCTGCTAAAGACAGAGATATAGCGATGGTTTTCCAGAACTATGCACTTTATCCGCACATGACCGTATATGACAATATGGCATTTGGTCTTAAACTCAGAAAAATTGATAAAGAAGAAATAGACAGACGTGTTAAAGAAGCTGCTGAAATCCTTGATATCGGCCACCTTCTTGACAGAAAACCGAAAGCTCTTTCGGGCGGTCAGCGTCAGCGTGTTGCTCTCGGACGTGCTATAGTTCGTGAACCTAAGGTGTTCCTTATGGACGAACCTCTTTCAAACCTCGACGCTAAGCTCAGAGCACAGATGAGAACAGAAATCAACAAGCTTCACAAAAAACTCCAGACAACATTCATATATGTAACCCACGACCAGACAGAAGCAATGACAATGGGTACAAGAATTGTTTGTATGAAAGACGGTGTTGTTCAGCAAATAGCTGAACCGCAGGTTCTTTATGAAAACCCTGTAAACATGTTTGTTGCCGGCTTTATCGGCAGCCCGCAGATGAACTTTGTTAACGCTGTTGTTAATAAAAAAGAAGATGGCTACTATCTGACATTCGGCGGAGCTACGCTTAAAATTCCTGAAAGCAAGGCAAAAGCTCTTGACGGACTTGGTTATGAAGGCAAAGAAGTTATCTTTGGTATCAGACCCGAAAATGTACATGACGAACAGGTTTATGTTTCAACTCTTACAGAAAGCACAGTCACAGCAAACGTTGAAGTAACTGAAGCAATGGGTGCTGAAACATTCCTTTACCTCAAAATTGAAGGAATTCCTTTCACAGCAAGAGTTAACCCGCGTACAAAAGCAAAACCGGGAGACACAATTCAGGTTGCATTTGAACTTGAAAAAATGCACCTCTTCGACAAAGAAACAGAAGCTGCAATTTTCTAATAAAAATATAACACAAAATCTTCGGTCAAAAGGCCGAAGATTTTTCATTTATATGTGGAGAAACAAAGGGATAAAAAAACAGTTGCAAAATTATAAAATATGGTTTATAATATATAAGGTGTAGTATACTCTTTGATAAGGAGACAAAAAAATGTGGCTTAAATATCTTAAGTTTTTGAAAAAGTTAAATTATATACAGGAAGTGGGCATAGACCTTGGCACATCATCTGTGCTTGTTTATGTCAAGGGTGAAGGTATTGTTTTGAGAGAGCCTTCTGTTGTTGCCGTTAACCGCGACACAAAAGAGCCGCTTGCTGTTGGTCTTAAAGCGCAGCGTATGCTTGGCAGAACACCGGGGAATATCATTGCCGTTCGTCCGCTTAGCGACGGGGTTATTTCAGATTATGATTTTACGGCAAAAATGCTTAAAGAATTTTTGAAGGTGTCTTGCAGACAAAGACTCATTGGCCCCAGGGTAATAGTTTGTGTACCGAGCGGAGTTACAGAGGTTGAAAAACGTGCAGTAATAGACGCTACTGTTGCTGCGGGAGCATCAAAGGTAAAAATTATCGAAGAGCCTATTGCTGCTGCCATAGGTGCAGGCATTGATATAACACAGCCTTGCGGAAATATGGTTGTAGACATCGGCGGAGGGACCACCGATATAGCTGTTATTTCCTTGGACGGAATTGTTGAACAGGATTCCATAAAAGTGGCAGGGGACAAGTTTGACGAAGCCATTATGAAATATATCCGCAAAAAGCACAATATGCTTATAGGTGAAAGAATGGCAGAAGAACTCAAGATAAACATTGGTTGTGTTGTTCCGAGAGAAGAAGAGCTTAACTGGGAAATCAGAGGAAGATGTCTCATAACAGGTCTTCCCAAAACAATTATAGTAAATTCCACAGAGGTTGCAGAAGCTCTAGTTGAAACAGCAATACTCATCGCCGATGCTGTTCACAGCGTGCTTGAACGCACACCACCCGAACTTGTGGGAGATATAAGTCAGAACGGTATTGTTCTTACAGGTGGCGGCGGTCTTATGTGGGGACTTGATGTTCTGCTTGAAAAACGTACAGGAATTAACGTAAAAGTTGCAGATGAAGCCATTTCCTGTGTTGCGATAGGTACAGGAAAAGCTCTTGAATATATTAACAAAATTCAGGACGAAAACGTAAAACGAAAACTGATTTACTGATACTGGCGGGCGGTTGCAATGCAGCTACCCATACTTGATTGTGACGGAAGGAGAAATAGCGTGCAAAGTCAGGATAAAATTCGCAATTTTTGTATTATTGCACATATAGACCACGGGAAATCCACTCTTGCAGACAGACTACTCGAAGAAACAGGAGCTGTTGAAAAACGCGAGATGGAGGAACAACTCCTTGACAATATGGATTTGGAAAAGGAAAGAGGAATTACCATCAAGGCACGCGCGGTCAAAATGACTTATAAAGCCAGTGATGGTGAGGAATATATTCTTAACCTGATAGACACACCGGGACACGTGGACTTTAACTATGAGGTGTCCAGAAGTCTTGCTGCCTGTGAGGGAGCAATTTTAGTGGTGGACGCTGCCCAGGGAATAGAAGCACAGACACTGGCAAACACATATCTTGCGGTTGAACATGATCTGGAAATTATGCCGGTTATAAATAAAATAGACCTGCCGTCCGCAAGACCCGACTTTGTAATTTCTCAGATAGAGGATGAAATTGGCATTTCTGCTGAGAATGCTCCAAGAATTTCTGCAAAACAGGGACTTAATATACCTGAAGTATTGGAACAGATTGTTGAAAAAATCCCTGCTCCCAAAGGGGAGATAAACAAACCTTTAAAAGCACTTATTTTCGATTCATATTATGACAGCTACAAAGGTGTAATTGTGTATATCAGAGTGTTTGAAGGGTCGGTCAAACCAGGAATGAAAATAAAAATGATGGCTACAGGTGCGACTTTTGAAGTGGTGGAAACAGGGCATATGTATCCATTTGGTCACGTATCGTGCGATTGTCTTAATGCAGGGGACGTAGGATATATTGCTGCAAGTATAAAAAATGTTAAAGATACTGCAGTTGGCGACACTGTTACCGACGCGACAAACCCCACGCAAACTCCTCTTGAGGGCTACCGCAAGGCAGTTCCGATGGTGTTCTGTGGTATTTATCCGGCAGACGGGTCCAAATATCCTGACCTTCGTGATGCACTTGAAAGACTGCAGCTTAATGATGCGTCTTTGACTTTCGACCCGGAAACTTCTGTTGCACTGGGGTTTGGTTTCAGATGCGGTTTCCTTGGACTTTTGCACATGGAAATCATTCAGGAAAGGCTGGAGAGGGAATATAACCTTAACCTTATTACCACTGCACCAAGTGTTATATATAAAATAAACTTAACAAATGGTGAAAGTATATGGCTGGACAATCCGACAAATATGCCGCCTGCGGCAAATATTGATTCCATGGAAGAACCGTTTGTGAAAGCATCTATTATAACTCCCACCGAATTTGTGGGAAATATTATGGAGCTGTGTCAGGATCGCCGCGGTATTTATAAAGATATGAAATATATTGATGGTGACAGGTCTGTTATACATTACGACCTGCCGCTTAATGAAATAATATATGACTTTTTTGACGCCCTAAAATCAAGAACAAAAGGATATGCTTCTTTTGATTATGAGATGAAAGGTTATGTCAAATCGAAACTTGTGAAACTGGACATTTTGCTCAATGGGGAAATGGTGGATGCTCTTTCCTTTATTGTGCATGACGAAAAAGCCTATTCGAGAGGCCGTAAAATAGCTGAAAAGCTTAAAGAACATATCCCGAGACAACTGTTTGAAATACCAATACAGGCGGCTATCGGCGGCAAAATTATTGCAAGAGAAACGGTTAAAGCAATGCGAAAAGACGTTTTGGCTAAATGTTA